>CAZILI010000057.1:0-13364 GCA_964539965.1 uncultured Burkholderiales bacterium
ACGATCGGGCGCGCAAGCTCGGCCGGCGAAAGCGACGGATCGGCGGCCAGCGCCCTCAGCACACGGTCGTACGGCCAACCGTTGTTGGGTTCGGTCTGCTGCGAGCCGACCAAGTAGTCGGCCGCGCCCTTTACCTGATAGGCGACTTCCGCCATGCTCATCAGGCAGGCGTCCATGCCGAGAATGTCGATCTTGCGCTTGATGGCCTTTTTCACCTTCGCCAGCACGCGCTTCATCTCGATATTGTCGAGGTAGTCCTGCGCTTGGTCGTCGAAGGCGATAGCGCGGCTGGTGATCGCCTGCCGCACCGAACTGGAAAACAGCGCGCGGCGGGTGCGGCGCAATGCAGCCCGCACCTGATGCAGCGGCAGCGCGCCGCGCGTGGCGCGGCTCGGGTTGGCGACCACACTGCCCTTGCGCACGACCGGCGGCGGCGCGCCGCCGAAGGCATCGCCCTCGAAGATATTGCTGTCGTCCCAGCCGGCGCCGTGGTTCCACAGCACCAACAGATAATGCCGCGCCGGATAGTTCTTCACCGCCCATGAGACGAAGTCGTGCAGTACCTTGGGATCGCCGCAATTGGTCTCGCCGAGCGACTGAACGACGTCCTTGGCGGCAGAGCTGCCCTTTCGCAAGTAGTAGCGATTGGTGCGCTTGCGCACTCCCTCGCGGTCGAACTGCGCCAGCACGTTGACCGCATCGGTCGAGCCGACCTGCTTCATCTCCTTGAGGTCGGTCACCCCTGCCCCGTCCAGATTGTTGTCCCCGGCGAGATAGACCATGACGGTCCATTGCTTGCTCTCGACCGCCTTTGCGCGCTTGGTAGATCGACGGCTCATGCTTCCCCCTTGTGGCGGTTTGATAAGAATTGCACAAATGCAGGTAAAGTGTACGACGCTTGGGCGCAAGGCAGGAATTTGAAAGCAAGAGCCGGAGTGCGCCAGCACACCGTCGCGCCGACAATGACGCCTTCGCCACTTTCCGGACCACCATCATGCGCACGACGCAAAGCGAAACCGCCTCCGATCTTTGGCGCTGGGACAGCGTGCAGCGCCGCGATCCCGCCGCCGAGGGCAAATTCTGGTACTCGGTCGCGACCACCGGCGTGTACTGCCGGCCGACTTGCCCGGCGCGTCTGCCGCTGCGCCAAAACGTCGCCTTCTACGCCTCGCGCGAGGAAGCCGAGCGCGCCGGCTTCCGGCCGTGCAAACGCTGCAAGCCGGATCAGGCCTCGCAGCGTGAGCGCCTGAAGCACGCCATCGCCCGAGCGCGCGCCCTCATCGACGCCGGTGAGCTTACACCCACCGTGACGGCGCTCGCGGCCGCTGTCGGGCTGAGCCCGTATTACTTTCATCGCAGCTTTCGCGTTCTGACCGGCCTCACGGTAAAGGAGTACGCGCTCGCCCAGCGCTCACAGCGCGTGAGGCGCGAATTGACGGGCGAAGCGAGTGTCACCGAGGCGATCTATCAGGCGGGCTACGGCTCGAGCAGCCGCTTCTATGAAAGCGCCCGCAGCGTGCTCGGCATGACGCCGACCGCGTTTCGCCGCGCCGGCAAGGGCGTGGCAATCCGCTACGCGGTGGTGGCGTCTTCGCTCGGCGCGGTGCTGATCGCCGCCACCGCGCACGGCGTTTGCCGAATCGAATTCGGCGAGGACGCGCAAGACCTGGTGCAAAGCTTGCGCACGCGCTTCTCCCATGCGGAATTCGTGCCGGCCGACGCCGAATTCAAGCGTTGGGTCGACACCGTGCTCGAGCACATCGAAGCGCCCCGCGGCGCGCTGGACGTGCCACTGGAGCTGATCGGCACCGCGTTCCAACAGCGCGTCTGGCGCGCGCTGCGCGACATCCCGGCAGGCGCGACGACGAGTTACACCGGACTGGCTGAACGGATAGGCGAGCCGACGGCGGCCCGCGCGGTGGCTCATGCCTGTGCCAGCAACTCGATCGCGCTCGCCGTGCCTTGCCATCGCGTCATCGGCTCCGACGGGGCGCTGCGCGGCTATCGTTGGGGAATCGAGCGCAAGCGCGCGCTGCTCGCGCGCGAGAGCCGCCAAGCAAGCGCGGAATCGAGCGCCAAACGGCTCGCCGCCCGCCGCGGGGCGACAGACCCGAACCGCTCCTCGTGAACGAGGCCGCCACCCACGTCGAGCCTGTCGCGGCGCGCGTGCGCGCGCTCGACTGGCCGCGCATCGCCAGCGACTTGGACGCGCGCGGCTACGCCACCACCGGCGCACTCCTCACACCCGCCGAATGCGCCGAGCTAATCGCGCTGTATCCTCAAAGCTGGCGTTTTCGCAGCCGCGTCGTCATGGGGCGGCACGGCTACGGCAGCGGCGAGTATCAATACTTCGCCTACCCGTTGCCGCCCGAGGTCCAGGCGCTGCGCGCCGCGCTGTACTCGCAGCTGGCGACCATCGCCGCGCGCTGGAACGCGATGATGAAAACCGATTCGCGCTTTCCGCCGAGCCTCGCCGAATTCACGCGTCACTGTCACGCGGTGGGACAGACGCGGCCCACTCCACTGCTGCTCAAGTATGGCGTGGACGACTACAACCGCATGCATCAGGACCGCTACGGGCCGGTGTTCTTTCCGCTGCAGATGGCTTTGCTGCTGAGTTGCCCGCAGCGAGACTTTGCCGGCGGTGAATTTCTGTTGAGCGAGCAGCGTCCGCGCATGCAGTCGCAGGTCGAAGTCGTGCCGCTCAGCCAGGGCGAGGGGGTCATCTTCGCCGGCGATGCGCGGCCGGAGCAGGGTGCAAAAGGCATGCGGCGCGTGCGCCTGCGCCACGGCGTGAGTCGGATTCGCGCGGGAGAACGGTTCACCCTCGGCGTCATTCTGCACGACGCGGCCTAGGGTCCTGAATCCGAAGTTCGTTGAGCAAATGGTGCGTCGAGAGTCGGTACCGCAACCGATAAAAGTGTCGAAATCGGCGCGGGGCATTCTTGCAAATCCTCGCTTGGTGCCCAACCAAGCTGTGGTTTGCGCCTAGTCCAGCGCCGATTCTCGGCACTTTTGTTCAGCGAACTTCGGACTCGGGACACTAGCAGCAAAGACCGCCGCGCCGCGCTACACTTCGCGTTTTGCCCCGTATCATTGCGAACCCATGCGTGACGCTGCTTCCTCCGACCCTCCTCTGTTTTGGCCGGGCTATAAGAGCACGCTCAAACGCGCACCGGAACAGCAACCGATCGTCCTACCGTTGGGCGCGGCCGAGCGGTCCGTTGTGCGCACTCCGGCGAGCCTCATCCTCGACCGCGACGCCGACCTCACCCGCCAGTCGAGTGCCGCCCCGTTGGGCGAGCGCATCGTGGTGAGCGGCACGGTACGCGATGAAGACGGGCGGCCGGTGCGTGACTCGTTGATCGAAATCTGGCAGTGCAACGCGGCCGGGCGCTATGCACACGATGCCGACCGGCACGACGCGCCGCTCGATCCGAACTTTCACGGCTTCGGCAAAGCGCTCACCGACGCTGACGGGCGCTATCGCTTCGTCACCATCAAGCCGGGAGCCTACCCCTGGGGGAACGCGAGGAACGCCTGGCGGCCGGCGCATATTCACTTTTCGCTGTTCGGCAACGCCTACGCGCAGCGCTTGATCACGCAGATGTATTTCCCCGGCGACCCGCTACTCGCCGACGATCAGATCCTGGCGAGCGTGCCGGAGGCGGCGCGCGAGCGGCTGGTGGGGCGCTTCGACCTCGCGCTCGCGATCGAGGGCATCGCACTCGGCTACGAGTTCGACATCGTATTGCGCGGGCGCCAGTCCACCCCCATGGGCATCTAGGGAGTCCATCATCACCAAGCCAACGCCCTCACAAACCATCGGACCGTTCTTCGCGCCGGCGCTGCGCTGGGCGGTGGATTTGACCGGCCGGGGTAGCCAGGCGGACGAAGTACAAGTAGTCGGTCGGGTATTGGACGCCGAGCAGCAGCCGGTCGGCGATGCGCTGCTCGAGATCTGGCGGCCCGATGCGGCTGAATCTTCCACGCCGCTAGCGGGCTTTCAGCGCGTGGCGACCGACCCGCAAGGCGGGTTTCGCTTTCGCGCGCCGCGGCCTCGCGCACAAGCCATCTACCTGAGCGTGACCCTATTCGCGCGCGGCCTACTGCACGGCCTGTTCACTCGCGTCTATCTATTGCCCGAGGGTGCCGATGCGACGCCGGCCGAGCCGGCGTTCGTCGCGCCGGAGCGGCGGCAAACGCTGATCGCCGCTCGCTCGCCCGCGGAGCCGAATCGCTTCGACTGGGACATTCGCCTGCGCGGCGAAGCAGAAACTGTCTTCTTTGAGTTCTAACGCCCCGCTCTACACACAAGCCTTCATCGCGCCGGAATTCGCGGCGCTGTTCGGCGACGAAGCATGGCTGCGCGCCATGCTGCGCTTTGAAGTCTCACTGGCGCAGGCGCAGGCGACGCTCGGCATCGTGCCGCAGGCGGCGGCAGCGGCGATCCAAGCGCACGCCGCGACCTGGCGCTTCGATCCGGCCGAGTTGGGTGCGCAGGGCGCTCATGCGGGATCGATCGCGGTCGCCTTCGTGCAGGCGCTCATGCGCCACATCGCCGTCTCCGATCCCCAAGCCGCGCGCTTCGTGCACTACGGCAGCACCAGCCAAGACGTGCTCGACAGCGCGCTCGCCCTGTGCACTCGGCAAGCGGTCGATTGCATGACGACGTTGCTGTCTCGCTCCGCGGCGGCGGCGCACGCCCTCGCCCGCCGACACGCCCGCGTGCCGCTGCTGGCGCGCACGCTACTGCAGCCGGCGGGCGTGACCACCGTGGGTTACAAGGCGGCGCAATGGGCGCGCGCGCTGCAGCGCACACGGGGCCGCATCGCGCGCTCGTCGCAAGCCGCGCTGGCGGTATCGCTCGGCGGCGCGAGCGGCGATCTGGCTGCCTACGGCGCACAGGGCGAGGCGCTGCGCGCCGCGCTGGCAAAGATCTTAGCGCTGTCCGATCCCGGCTATTGCTGGCATACCCAGCGCGACGACTGGCTCGCCTTGGCCGCCGACGTGGCGCTCGCCTGCGGTTCGATGAGCAAGATCGCGCGCGACCTGGCGCTCATGGGGCAGGCCGAGGTCGCGGAGGTCGCCGAGCCGGCGGCAGCGGGACGCGGCGTCTCCAGCGCCATGCCGCGCAAGCGCAATCCGGTGCTGAGTCTGCGCGTGATCGCCGCCTCGCACGGCGTACCCGGCCTGCTGGCAAGCTTGCTGGCGGCGATGCCGCAAGAGCACGAGCGCGCCCTCGGCCTGTGGCAGGCTGAGTTGGCGCTGTGGCCGCAAGTGTTCGTTCATGCTTTAAGCGCGACGGGCGCGCTCGCGGCGCTGCTCGAAGGCTTGGTCGTACACGCGGATCGCTGTCGCGAGAACATCCAGGCCCTGCGCGGCACGGTGTTCGCCGACAAGGTGGCGGACTTGCTGCTGCCGATCTTGGGGCGCGCCGAGGCGCAGGCCCTGCTCGGCGAGCTTTGCCGCCGCGCCCAGAACGAGCGATGCGAACTCATGCCGATCGTGCTCGAGCACTGCGCGCAAGAGCCCAAGCTGGGCGGCGTGTCGCGGCACGCGATCGAGGCCTGTTTCGACATCGATAGCGCCGCGCAAGCCTCTGCCCGGCTCGCCGAATCGCTGCTCGCAGAGGACGCTACACTAGCCCGCCGCGGCGCGCAGCGCGGCGATGCGATCCTCTAGCGGCGGATGCGAGGTGAAGAACCGCATCCATCCATGGCCGCCGCCCGCGATGCCGAACGCGCGCATCTCCCCGGGCAGCTGCGGCGGCTCCTGCTGTGACTTGAGCCGCTCCAGCGCGGCGATCATCTTGCTGCGGCTCGCGAGCGCCGCACCGCCGGCATCAGCCCGATACTCACGCTGACGGCTGAACCACATGACGATGATCGTGGCGAGAACACCGAGTACCAGCTCGGCGATCACGGTCGTCACCCAAAATGCCGGGCCGTGTCCGTTTTCGCTGCGAAATACCGCGCGGTCGACGACGCTGCCGATGATGCGCGACAGAAATATGACGAATGTATTGACCACACCCTGAATCAAGGTGAGCGTGACCATATCGCCATTGGCGACGTGAGACACCTCGTGCGCCAATACCGCTTCCGCCTCTTCGGCCGTCATCTTCTGCAACAATCCCGTGCTTACCGCGACCAGCGAGTTGTTGCGTGTCATGCCGGTGGCGAAGGCGTTGACTTCGGGCGAGTCGTACACCGCCACTTCCGGCATGGCGATCCCCGCCGTCTTGGCCTGCTTCTGCACCGTTTCGAATAGCCAGCGCTCGATTTGGTTGCGCGGCTCGGCGATGACCTCCGCGCCGGTCATGCGCTTTGCCGTCCACTTGGAAATGGCGAGCGAGATGAACGCTCCGCCAAAACCCATCACCGCGGCGAACAACAGCAGCGTACCCGGATTGAGGCCGTTCTGAGTGAGAAAGCGGTCGACCCCCAGGAGCCGCACCGTCATGCTCAATAGCAGCAAGATGCCGAGATTGGTGAGAACAAACAGAGCCACTCGCTTCATCGTGTCGTCCTGTCAAGGGAAATGACGCGCAGCCTATGCCGCGCGCCGTCGCGCGGGGCAATATCTGCGAGCGAGCGGCTTACTTCTTGTCGCCCTTGCCTGGCTTGGCCCACTGCGCTTCGAGAAACTGCTTCATTTCCTCCGGCGAAATGGAGTGATCCCGGTTCGTATCGATGGCTTCCCAATCGCGCACCTCCACACCATTCACCATCTTGGTCCCGGCGCTCACCGCGCCGGCCCACATCAAAAGCATTACAGCAGCGGGAATCATGCGTTTCATGTCTATTCTCTCCTATGCGCGTTTTCGAGTCGACTCGACGCGATGGCCCACCGCGCGCCGAACCTGTGGTTTGGAGCGAAGAGCGCCAGACGTAGTTCATAGAAGGACATGACAAATTCTTATTGATATCATCCAGTTTACTCTATGTGTGACGTGCCCGCACGGGCGCGTCACAATCGCGTAAGATTTCTTTTTCCCTACCGCCACACGAGAGCGCCCGCGCACTATGGCCGAGAACTGGGCCTTCCCCGAGAGTCTGCAACCGAGGCAGCAAGAACTGGGCTTCGATCTCGCCACCACCTTGGAGTCGGTGGTGATGCTGCGTTCCGAAATACCCGCCGACGCTTTTACCGCTTCGATACTGGGTACCGAGCGAGTGGGCAACGGCGTGGTCATCGGCGCCGATGGGCTCGTGCTCACGATCGGCTATCTGATCACCGAAGCCGAGAGCGTGTGGCTCACCGCCAACAACGGCGCCGTCGTGCCGGCGCATGCGCTCGCCTACGATTTCGCGACCGGCTTCGGACTGGTGCAGCCGCTCGGCCGGCTCGCCGCGCCCGCACTCGCGCGCGGCAGCGCAAGTACCACGTCAGTGGGCGATAGCGTGCTGGTGATCGGCCACGGCGGGCGTGCCCACGCGCTGAAGGCCGAGCTGGCCGACAAGCGCGAGTTCGTGGGCTACTGGGAGTACGTCCTCGATGAGGCGATGTTCACCGCGCCGGCGCATCCGCAATGGGGCGGGGCTGCCGCCGTCGCTGCCGACGGCAAGCTGATAGGCATCGGCTCTCTGTTGGTGCAGGAGGCGACCGAGAACCAAGCGAGCCAGGGCAACATGATCGTACCGATCGATCTGTTGGAGCCGATCTTGGATGAGCTGCTGCGCTTCGGTCGAGCCAAGCGTCCGCCGCGACCGTGGCTGGGCATGTACACCACCGAAGCGGACGGCCAATTCATGGTCGCCGGCGTGGCGCCCGGCGGACCGGCGGAGCGCGCCGGCGTGCATCAAGGCGATTTCGTACTGGAAGTCGCCCAGCAGCGCCCGTCCGGCTTGGCGGACTTATTCCGCAAGGTCTGGCGCCTCGGACCGGCCGGCACCGAGATTCCGCTCACCTTGTTGCGCGAACAATCCGTCGTGCAAGTGCGCGTGCGCTCGGGCGATCGCAACGATTTCCTCAAACGCCCGCGCCTGCATTGAGCGGGCGCGCCGCCGAGGCGTCTAGTCGAACCGACGCGATAAGAACTCGTCGAGCGTGCGAGCGCACGCCTGCGCGTGGGACAGCGGGAGGCCGTGCTTCGAGTTGGCGAACACCTGCAGCTCCGCGTCGGGCATCGCCTCGCGCATCCCGAGCATGACCTGCGCCGGGATGAACGGGCTCGCCTCCGGCGACATGAGCAGAGTCGGCGCGTTGATGGCGCTCAAGCGTGGGGTCAAGTCGGACGCCAGCAGCAGATCGGCGAGCCCGAACACGGCCTCCATATTGCAGGTCTGGTGCACCTCTAGGTACCAAGTGTAGGGCTGCAGGTTGAGCGCGCCGGGAAAGAAACGCCACTGCATCATCTGCTTCGCCCAGCCGGCTTGGCCGCTCTGAGCGACGATCTCACGCCAGCCCGTCACGTTGCCCACCAAGCCGCCACGCGCCGCGGCGTTGCACAAGGCGAGGCTCAGCACCCGCTGCGGCGCCTTCAAGGCGCACGCGAGCGCCGCCGTTCCGCCGATCGACTCACCGACCAGGTGAAACTGCTGCGCCCCGGCCGCGTCGGCGACGCGCAGCAGATCGTCCACCAGGACGTCGAACGACCAAGCGAAGTCGCGCGCCGGCTGCACCGAGCGGCCGAACCCGCGCATATCGAAGCGCACCAATCGATAGCGTGTCGCCAGCACCGGCAACCAATACGCCCAGATGTGCGTATTCGCCGCGATGCCGTGATGGAAAACGATCGTCTGCGGCCGATCGATCCAGCCGGGAACGATGTCGCAAACGTCGTAGTACAGCGATCCGGTCGGTGTAGCAAGCTCGGGCATGTGGGCTTAGGGAGTGTGATTGGACTCGACTCGCTGTTATAAGGCACGCGCGCGCGCGAAGCAACCCGCGCTTCAATCGCGCGCCACTCTTTGGTAGCATGAATGCGATGAACCAAGACCAAGCCTCCGATCTTGATCTTGCGAGCGAGGAGCGCGCCGCGGCGCGCGACACCGCCGCGGCCGGGCGTGAATCGCGCGTTCCCCGCTCCCTGCTGGCGCAAGGGCTCGCGCCACTGGTGGACGCGACCGGCTTGCCCATCTGCGTGACCTTGTGGAACGGCGAGGAGATCGCCTCGCACTCGCAGCCTGCAACCGCGCGGCTTCGCTTTCGCGACCGCGCGACTCTGTGCAAGCTAATCTTGAGTCCGGAGGTGCATTTCGGCGAAGCCTACATGAGCGGCAGGCTCGAGTTCGAAGGCGACTTGGTGCCGTTTCTGGAAGCCGCCTATCGCGCGGCCGAAACCGACAGCGCGCTGTGGCGGCTCGTCAAGCGCGCCTCCGACTGGCTACATCGCGCGCGGCCCAACAGCCTCGCCGGCTCGCGCAGCAACGTGCATCATCACTACGATCTGGGCAACGACTTCTACCGGCTTTGGCTGGGCCCGACCATGTCGTACACCTGCGCATACTTTCCCGACCCGCGGGCGACTCTCGATCAAGCGCAAATCGCCAAGATGCACCACGTCTGCCGCAAGCTGCGCTTGCGAGCGGGCGAGTCGGTAGTCGAAGCCGGCTGCGGCTGGGGCGGATTGGCGCTGCATATGGCGCGCCACTACGGGGTCAACGTGCGGGCCTTCAATATCTCGCACGAGCAAATCGAGTTTGCGCGCGAGTGCGCGCGGGCACAAGGGCTGGAGCGCGCCGTCGAGTTCGTCGAAGATGACTATCGCAATATCCGAGGCCGCTACGATGCCTTCGTGTCGGTCGGCATGCTGGAGCACGTCGGCGTCGCGCATTACGCCGAGTTGGGAGAAGTCATACGAGGCTGCCTCAAGCCCGCCGGGCGAGGATTGCTGCACTCGATCGGACGCAACCGGCCCGGGCCGATGAATGCCTGGATAGAAAAGCGCATCTTCCCCGGCGCCTATCCCCCCTCGTTGCGCGAAATGATGCAGATCTTCGAGCCGCGGCGCTTTTCCGTGCTCGACGTCGAGAACCTGCGCCTGCACTACTCGAAGACGCTGGAGCTCTGGCTGCGCGCCTTCGAAACGGTGAGCGGGCAAGCCGCGCGCATGTTCGACGAGGCCTTCGTGCGCATGTGGCGGCTGTACCTAGCCGGCTCGATCGCCGCGTTCAACGTCGGTGACCTGCAGCTGTTCCAGGTGGTGTTCGCGCCCAACGGCAACAACGACGTGCCTTGGACGCGCGCGCATCTGTATGCCGAGAACTGATCATCATGGATAGGGGCGTCGATGGAAAGCTGTGAGGTCTTGATCGTAGGCGGTGGCCCGGCCGGCTCGTCCTGCGCCTGGGCGCTGCGACAAGCGGGCGTCGACGTGCTGGTGCTCGACAAGAGCGCTTTTCCGCGCGACAAGATATGTGCCGGTTGGATCACCCCTCAGGTCCTGCAGACCCTGCAAGTCGACACCGAAGACTATTCCCGCGGGCGTACCTTTCAGCCGATCACCGGGTTTCGTACCGGGCTCATCGCACCCAACGCGGTGGACACGCGGTACGACGAGGTCGTGAGCTACGGCATCAGGCGGCGCGAGTTCGATCACTACTTGCTGCAGCGCGCCGGGGCGCGCCTGAGGCTCGGCGAGCCGCTGTGCAGCCTAGAACGTCGAGAAGCGCAATGGCTGGTGAACGGCGACATCGCAGCGAAGATGTTGATCGGCGCCGGCGGACACTTTTGCCCGGTCGCGCGCCACGTCGGCGCCGCACTCGGCCGCGAAGAGCAGCCCGTGTCGGCGCAAGAAATCGAGTTCGAAATGAGCGCACAGCAGGCCGCCGTCTGCCGCGTCGCCCCCGACCTTCCGGAGCTGTACTTCTGCACCGATCTCAAGGGCTACGCCTGGTGTTTTCGCAAACAGAACTATCTCAACATCGGGCTGGGCCGCGAGGACAATCATCGCCTCGCCGAGCATGTGAGCGCGTTCTGCCGATTTCTGCATGAAGAGAGAAACACCCCGGCCGACCTCCCCGGCCGACTCAAGGGACACGCTTATCTGTTGTACCCACAGGCGCCGCGGCCGGTCGCCGCGGAGGCAGCGCTGGTGATCGGCGATGCCGCCGGCCTCGCCTATCCGCAGAGCGGAGAAGGCATACGTCCGGCGGTGGAGTCTGGGCTGATGGCGGCGCAGGCGATCATCGCGGCCGCCGGCGACTACCGCACGGCGCAGCTGTCCACGTTCACGAGCCGGCTCACTGCCCGCTTCGGCGCGCGCGAGAGCGCGCGCCCCGCCTCGTCTCCGTTCGTGCAGAAGCTACGCACGCACATCGGCCGCGCCCTCATGGGCAATCACTGGTTCGTGCGTGAAGTGGTGCTCAACCGCTGGTTCTTGCACCTGGACATGCCGGCCCTGTCCGTACCACTGGTAGCGCACACGAGCCCCTCGCCCGCGCCGGTCGTATCGTAACTGCCCTATTGCACCAAACCGCGCGTCGGCTTGGTGTTGATGCATTCGACGATGTGGAACAGCTTGAGTGGATTCAAGCGCTCGGTGCGCGCAAGCTCGAGCCCGGTGCCGGCCAGCATGGTGTCCACCGTCAAGTCGGTGCGGAAGCCGATGTGCTTGCACAGCGGAGAGATCGCGCGCTCGATCGCCCCCAAGAACGGATTTCCGTTGCGAAAATGGTTGACGAAGATGAGGCGGCCGCCCGGACGGCACACCCGCATCATCTCTTCGATCACCCGTCGATGGTCCGGCACCACGGTGATGACGTAGGCCGCGACCACCATGTCGAAGCTGTCGTCCGCAAATTGTAGGTGCGCCGCATCCATGTGCATCAGCTTCACCTGTTCGAGACGATCGGCGCGACAACGCTTTTCCGCCTCGCGCAGCATGGCGGCGGAGATATCGATGCCGATGACATCGCAGTGGCGCGGATACATGGGCAAGGTGAGTCCCGTGCCGACTCCGACTTCGAGCACACGCGCGCCGCGCTTGATCTCCAAGCCACGAACCGCAGCGATCCTCGGTACGCTCAGCGCGCGGCCAAAGGTCTTGTCGTAGATTCGCGCGTAACGCGTGTAGATTCGCTCTACCTGGCTGGCATCCACGCCTCCCCCTCTCTTTTGTTCATCGCATCGCTCCTCGCTGTGAGACCGCGCACACCGCGTACCTAACGCGAGGCGATTTCATTGTACAGGAGGTCGCAACGGAATTAGAGCGTCCATGTTTGCGCCGCGCTCTCGCCCCGGCGAGACGACGCGTCAACGCACCAGTACGATCGGACTGAGCGCGACCGCGATCAGTCGATCGAGTTGCTGTGCATCGAGATCGGCGAAATCGCGCGCTAGCACTAGCGTGCCGGCACGCTGCTGGCGCAGCTTGGCTGCGATGCTGTCAGGGTGCGGCGCATCCAAAGTCGCGAATCGTGCTGCGCGCCCCTGGCGCGCCAGCCATTGCGCGGCCTGCGCCAGTTGCCGATCGAGATCTACCCCAGGTTGCGTTGCAACCCACAGAGTCAACTCGCGCTGCTGCGCGTTCGCCAAGTGCAGCGCGCTCGCCAGCACGCGCGCAAACGAGTCCAATCCGCCGAGAACGGCGACCACCGGACCGAGTTCCGGCGCCGACGGTGCGGCCGCTATGCCCAAGCGCGCCGCGCCCGCTTGACCCAGCACGAGCAGGTCCGCGTCCTGCGCGAGTTCCAGAGCCCGACGGGTAGGGCTCCCGCGCGCCACCGAGAACGACCACTGCAGTTGTGCCGGCGCCGCTGCTTGTGCCAACGCGCGCTGCAAGCGCGCGGCCTCGCCGCGCAGCGCGCGCTCGACGTCGCCCAACTCGAGCGGTCGCGCCCGCGCCGAAATGGCGCCGGTTTCTTGCGCGAACGGCAGCGCCGCCAGCCGCAACAGGTCGATATCCTCGACGAACACCGCGGCGAGCTGCGAGCGGAAGGCGGCCGCAAGTGCGAGTGCCGCTTCCAGCGCCGCCTCGCTGCGCCCCGCTTGCAGGCTGACTAGAACGCGCCCTACGCTCGCTTCGAAATCTGTCTGTGCCATTCGTGTCGTCGCTTCACCGCCGCGGGCTGCTTGCCGAAGCGCTCGCGCTGCTGGGTGAACTCCTCCAAGCGCGCCGCGATGCGCGCGTTGAGGCTGCCGCCCGGCGGCTCGGCCGCCTGCTCTGCGCCGGCCGCGACCCCCGTGAGCAGGGTCATCGCCTCGTCGATCGAGTCGATCGCATAGATACTGAACTTGTTTTGCCGCACCGCCTCCACCACATCCTCGCGCAGCATGAGATGCACGACATTGGCGGTCGGGATCAACACGCCTTGCCGTCCGTTCAGACCGCGCTTGGTGCAGATGTCGAAGAAGCCCTCGATCTTCTCGTTGACGCCGCCGATCGCCTGCACCTGGCCGAGCTGGTTGACCGAGCC
>CAZILI010000058.1:0-13256 GCA_964539965.1 uncultured Burkholderiales bacterium
GGCGCGAGACGGGATGCGAGCAGAGTCGAGTGGAGGGATCATCGGATACCGTTAGCTATTGAGGTGAGCATACCAGCAATAGTTCACGAAATCGTCACGCGAGCGCCCGATTCCTCGGGCGGGCCGGCGGGGCGGAGCGAGCCCATCGCCGGCGGTTGTCCGAAAGCGCTATTGGTCCTTCTTCTTGCTGTCGTCCTTAGCCATCGTCAGCTTGCCGCCCATCTTCTCGCAAGTCCCTTTGGCCACGTACTTCCACTCGTCGGGCATGTTGTCCGCCTTGGCTTCTCCCGCGCACGAGTGTGTGGTGGTACCGCAGTCGTTCTGGCCCTTTTTGGCCACGCCGAAGCACTTCTCCTTGCCTTCGTCCGCCGCCTGAACGCTAGTGGCGGCAAGGCTGCCCATGGCGATCAGACTTGCGATAGCCGAATGAATCAACAGATTGCGTCTCATGCGTCTTTCTCCTCTGTGAGAGTTGTTCAAAGTATCGGGACTGCCTCAACTTCTAGCCGCGGCCCTACGGAGTCCGTATTGTCGCGCTGCATGGCGCAGGAACGCCAGCCCGTGTGCGGTTTCTCGGCATTGCCGGCAGTGCGCGAGATGCGCGGCCAGCCTCATCCGCTCGAGCCAACGGAGAGGACGGTCCAGCGCCTGAGACTGCAGCAAAGCAATGCCTCGACACGACGTCATCGCCGGTTACCTGCGGCTCGTGATCGAACCAATTCTTTGACAGATGCTCCCGCATGGCCGTTCGGGCCCGATGCAGGATGACCCAGCAATTAGTCTCGGTAATTCCGAGTTGCTTACAGATCTCGTCGGTCGAGTGTCCCAGCACCTCGCGCAGGGTGAAGACCTCGCGAGCTTTCGCCGGCAAGCGCGCTAATCCCTGCTCGAAGACGATCCAAAATCTCTGATTCTCAAGCGCTTTTTCCGGTTCCGCCCAATCCCCTAGCGAATGGGCGCAGGTCTCGGCGGCGCTTCGTCTCAACTCGTCGGCATCGGTCTCGGCGTGCGGGTCGGCCGATACGTTCAGGCGCGCTTGTCGAGACTGGCGGCGAATCAAGTCCACGATCTTGAACTTGAGAATTGCCGTCAGCCAAGTGCGCAATGACGACTTCCCGGCGAAGCCTGCCCGGCTTTCCAGGGCGGCGAGCAAGGTATCTTGCACGGCCTCATGGGCGCAATCCTCGTCCCGTAGTTTTATTAGCGCGAAGCGCAGTAAGTAATTCATCTGCGCGGCGAGTTCGGACTCGGTGAATAGGGCGCGCATGACCTAGCTCCTCCACGCGATGTGTTGCTGGAGCAAGGTCTCCGCGGCGGCCAGCGCCTGCTCGCTTTCGGCTACCACGGCAAAGCTGCCACGCTGTGCCGGACGTATCACCGCATAGAGCCCCTTGTAAGGCGATTTCAAAGACCAACGCACGCGTTGGTTCGGCATCGTGATGACGGTGACTTTGCCCAGGTTCGTGGCTAGCACCAAGTGCTTGCCCAGTCCTCCGGGCACCGGGCAATCGTGCAAGTACGTCACCACCTGCGCGAAGCCGGCGCGCAAGCGCGCGCCCGATAGCGCCAGTGCCTGCTCCAGCTCGCCGTCCGCTACTGACTGGCGGGCGCGGAATGCCGACGGTTCGCCCGTCACATGATCAACTGAGGCCGTGATCAAATCGGGGTCCGGCGCCAGGGCGCGATAGCCCGCCGTCAACCCTAGCGCGACGGCGAGCAAGACGCCGGCCGCGATCGCCAAAGCGCGAGCGCGTCGTCCGGCGCTGAGCTTGTGATTGAGAATGACGCGCTGCGCCAGGGTAGGCTCAACCGGCACCTTGATGGCCGACTCGAGCTCGGCTTCGAACTGGTCAGCCGAACGCGCAAACTCCGCGCATGCTTCGCACTCGCTCAAGTGATCCAGTGCCTCGCGCGGTAGCGCTCGCGGCACCGCGAGCTTCAGGCGGCGAAACTCTAGGCAGTTCATGATCGTCGTTCCCTCTTTTGCTGCTGCGGCTCCATCAGTCTGCGCATTGCCTGGCGCGCGCGCGTGAGCCGCTGCATGACCGCCCCCTCTGCCAACCCCAGCATGTCGCCGATTTCGGCGCAGCTGAAGCCGCCCAACACCTGCAACAGCAATGGCTCGCGATACGCCTCGGGCAACTTCCAAAGCGCGTCGCGCATTTCCATCTGCTGATACACGTCGTCGGCCGCCGGCATTATCAAGTCATCGAGTGCTTGATCCGGATCGATCGCCACACGCTTCTTCTCATATGCGCGGGCGTGCTCGTTGTGCAGGATGGTGAGCAGCCACCCCTTGGCGGCCTTTTCGTCGCGTACGTCGGTCCAATGCGCCCACGCCCGAGCGAAGGTCTCTTGCACCAGGTCCTCGGCCCGCGACCGGTCGCGGCATAGCCAGTAGGCGAACCGATACAGGTCGGCGGCGTGCGCCTGCACCATCGATTCGAAGCTGGCGTTGGATTTGTGGAACAGCACGGCGGGGTGCCCCTAGCCTTCCGCCGAGAGCGGCGCAAGCCGGGCGAGCCGACTGAAGGTGACGCTATGCTTGCCGCGAGGACTCATGTGCGATAAGACCGCAAACGGCGCCAAAACCTGACGCGGTCGGGCGAGATTTTTCGCGCGGGGGACCGCTCGCATGCAGCGAAATCGAACGAAAATAGGGTTGATCTTTCGCGTTTTCAAGTGCTTGAAATCCAAATGGTGGCCCCGATCTACAAGCCATGCGAGACATTCGCTGACGACCTTAACAGAAAGGAAACACATCATGGGAAGCTTGATTCGTTGGGACACGATGGACGACCATTTCGACAACTTGGTACGCACGTTTCTCCGGCCCGTTGCCGCCGCTAACGGCGCGAGCGTAGTGCCCATCCGCATGGATGTAAGCGAGAACGCCAAAGGCTACCTGGTCAACGCCGAAATGCCAGGCATTCGGAAAGAGGATATCAAGGTCGAGATCGACGGCAATCAAGTCTCGATCAGCGCCGAGACTAAGGGCGAGAAGGAAGTGAAGAACGGCGACCGCGTGCTGCGCTCGGAGCGTTACTACGGCAAGGTGGCACGCAACTTTGCGGTGAGCGATGAAATCGACGAAGCGACCGCCGAAGCGAAGTACGAAAACGGCGTGCTGACGCTTACTCTGCCGAAGAAGGCGACCGCCAAGATTCGCCAACTCGCGGTAGCCTAACAAGCGCAACATTTCGCGGCCCGGCGCCGGTGGTGCCGGGCCGCGTGTCGTAGAGGCCGCAACTTAGCGGCCGCGCTGCCGTTCTCATGCGCAGCGGGAAGCCTGTGTAAAATCCACGCCTGGATCGCACTTCCTCTTCGCCGATGCCCACCACTCCGATCACCGCAGCCGACCAAGCGCACATTCTGTGTGAGGCGCTGCCGTACATTCAGCATTTCCACGGCAAGACCATCGTCATCAAGTACGGCGGCAACGCCATGACCGACGAGCGGCTCAAGGATGGCTTCGCGCGCGACGTCGTGCTGTTGAAGCTGGTCGGCATGAACCCGGTGATCGTACACGGCGGCGGCCCGCAGATCGTCAAACTGCTCGAGCGCGTCGGCAAGCAAAGCGAGTTCGTGCAAGGCATGCGGGTCACCGACGAAGAGACGCTCGACGTGGTCGAGATGGTGCTCGGCGGGCTCGTAAATCAAGAAATCGTGAGTCTCATCAACAAGCACGGCGGTAAGGCAGTCGGCTTGAACGGCAAGGATGCCGGTTTCATCCGCGCCAAGAAAATGATGATCCAAAGTAAGGACAATGCGGATCAATGGCTCGATATCGGCCACGTCGGCGAAGTTGTCAGCATCGACCCGACCTTGATTTCCTTGCTGTACTCGAGGGACTTCATTCCCGTGATCGCTCCGATCGGAGTAGGCGAGGCGGGCGAAGCCTACAACATCAACGCCGATCCGGTCGCCGGGAAACTGGCCGCCACGCTGGCTGCGGAGAAGTTCATGCTGCTCACCAACGTCTCCGGCGTCCTCGACAGATCAGGTCAGTTGTTGACCGGTCTCACCTCTGCCAAGGTCGATGCGCTGATCGCCGACGGCACCATCACCGGCGGCATGCTGCCCAAAGTCCAAACCTGTCTGGACGCCGTGCGCAATGGGGTCAAGACCGCGCACATCATCGACGGTCGCGTGGAGCATGCGGTACTGCTGGAAGTGTTGACGGACAGGGGCGTGGGCACCTTGATCCGTGGGGCGGCCGCGTTTCGGGCCAGTTCCTGAACGCGGCTGCGTTAGGGCGTCACACCTCGCACCACTGCGCCAAGATGTCGGTGTAGATGGCGGTCGACTTGTCGAGCTTGTCGATCAAGCAAAACTCATCGGTCTGATGCGCTTTGGAGGGTTCCCCGGGGCCGAGTATCACGGTCGGCGGACCGCCGAAGGCACGGCGTAGCGCGGCCGCGTCGGTGAAGTAGCTCGCCGTCTTGGGTTGGGGCTTTTCGCCCAGATACTTGCCCGCCAACTCGAACACGCTCTGCATCCACGGATGGCTCGGCTCGGTCCATACCGCCTGCACGTCCATGAGCTGGGCAAGCTCGACCTCAGCGCCGAGGTGGCGCTGCAGATGATCTTTCAGGCGCGCATGATCTTGGTTGGGGATGGTGCGTATGTCGATGCCGACGCTGGCGCGGTCGGGCACCGAGTTCACGTTGAGCCCGCCTTGTATCGTACCCACGTTGAGCGTGGGCCGGCCCATCATGAAGTGCGACGGCTGGTCGAACTGATAGTGCTCCAATTTGGTCACGGCACGGGCGAGCTTGTAGACCGCGTTGTCGCCGAGTTCGGGCATCGAGCCGTGTGCGGTCACCCCATGCGTGGTCGCGCGCAACCAGAACGCGCCCTTGTGGCCGACGAAGGGATTGTTGCCGGTCGGCTCACCGACCACGACCGCGCCGGCCTTGCCTAACACACCGCTGCGATCGGCGAGAAAATTTGCGCCTTCGCAGCCGGTCTCTTCTCCCGCCGTGATGACCAGCACGGCGCCGGGCGTGTGCTTCAGTTTTTCCGCGAGTTTCTGGCACGCAATCACGAAGGCCGCCACTCCGGCCTTCATGTCGCTTACGCCGCGGCCGTACAACTTGTTGTTCTCGGTCTCCCCGGCGAACGGGTCCTTGAGCCAAGCGGCCGTGCCCAGCGGTACGATATCGATATGACCGGTGAAGCATATCGGCGGCTTCACGCTGTTACCGCCGATGCGCGCGACCAGACTGGCGCGTGTGTCGGCGTACTCGTGATAAGCGACCTTGAAACCGTGCTGCTCGAGCAATCGCCCCAGGTGCTCGGCGCATGGGCGTTCGTTGCCCGGCGGATTGATGGTGTTGAAGCGCAGCAGTTGTTTTGTGAGTTCTAGCGCCGAGGGCTTGCTCATGTGGATATTCCTGGTCGGAGGGGCGCTCCTATTGTATGCCGCTTGGTCGCGCGGCGCGTACCGGTCTGCGTGGGGTGCGTCTCGCGCATTGCCTCGTCGCTAGCCGAAATACGCCGCCTGCACCTGTGGGTCGTCCTTCAGCGCGTCGGCGCTGCCGCTGGCGACGACCTTGCCTTGCGACAGCACGTAGCCGAAGTGCGCCACGGCCAGAGTTTGATGCACGTTCTGCTCGACGAGAAAAATGCTGACGCCGTGCTCGTTCGCCTGGCGTAGCACATTGAAATTCTCTTTCACGTACAGCGGCGACAAGCCCAAGGACGGCTCGTCCACCAACAGCAGCTTGGGCTCCGCCACGAGGCCGCGGCCGATGGACAGCATGGCCTGCTCGCCGCCCGACAGCGTGCCGGCCCATTGGCGGTGGCGCTCTTTCAAACGCGGAAAGATCGCAAACACACGCTCTAGCCGCGCCGCGACGGTGTCCTGTGAGTCCACTTGATAGGCGCCCAGACGCAGATTGTCGAGCACCGACAGACGAGCAAACACTCTGCGTCCTTCCGGGATGCAGGCGATACCGGCGGCGATCACGCGGTGCGTGGGCGCACGCGTGATGTCCACGCCGTCGAACACGATCCGCCCGGCGCGCGGCAGGGTGAGCCCGAGTATGCTGCGTATGAGCGTCGTCTTGCCCGCGCCGTTGGCGCCGAGCAGGCAAGTGATCTGCCCCGGCGCGGCGCGCAAGTCCACGCCCGTTAGCACGTCGGCCTTGTCGTATGCGGTGTACACCCCCTCGACTGCGAGTCCCGTCATGACACGCCCAAATAGGCCTCTTGCACTGCGTGCTCGCGCGCGACTTCGCGATAGCGGCCTTCGGCGATCTTGCGGCCGAAATTGAGCACCACGCAGCGATCCGTCACCCGCTCGATTACGCCCATTTCATGCTCGATGATGATGACGGCGAGCCCAGGCAGGCGCGCCTTGGCGGCCAAGATATCATCCATCAGCTGACGCGTCTCTTCGTGAGTCATGCCGGCCGAGGGCTCATCGAGCAGCAGCAGCTTGGGCGCGCTGGCGAGCGCGCGGCAGATCTCGATGCGGCGGCGGTCGATCATCGAGAAGCCACCGACCGGCTCCAGCATACGTTGCGCGAGCGGAGGGTCGAAGGCCGCCACCAAAGCTCGGGCTTCTTCGTAGCCGTCGCGCACTTGCTTGCGCAGGCGGGCGCGCTTGAGCAGATTGAAGCCGAGGCCGTGGTCGAGCAGCTTGTGCCTGCCGATCATAATGTTGTCGAAAATCGACAGGCTCAGGCAAAGCCGCGAGCGCTGGAACGTGCGCGCCAGACCGGCTCGGTAGATCGCTTGCGGCGTGCGGCCGCTCAGGCTGAGGCCGTCGAACACGATGCTGCCCGCCGCGCGGTACAAGCCGGTCAGCGCGTTGAAGAACGTCGTCTTGCCCGAGCCGTTGGGACCGATGAGGCCTAGGATTTCTCCCGCGTCCAAATTGAGATCCAGGCTGTCGAGCGCCGCCAGACCGCCGAAGCGCACGCTCACGCTACGACAATCGAGCAACGCCATCAGCGCACCTGTAGGCCCGGATAACTGCGCACGGCGCGTGGCAGCAGGCCTTGCGGGCGAAACAACAAGATCGCGATCACCAACGCCGAGAACAACAAAAAGCGGTACTCCTGCAGGATCTGCAGTTTCTCCGGCAGCACGAGCACGATCGCCGCGGCGAGCGGCACGCCCCACACGCTGCCGAGACCGCCGAGCAGCACGATCGACACGAAGATCAGCGAGTCGCCGAAGGTGAAGTTGTTGGGCGCGATGAATCCCAGCATCATAGCGTACAGCGCGCCGGCCACACCGGCGAGAAAATTACCTAGCGTGAATGCGGTGATCTTCCAGCGCGCGATGTCGATGCCGAAGCTCGCCGCCGCGATCTCGTCCAGGCGCACCGCGTCCCAGTTAAGCCCGATCCAGGAGCGCTCCAAGCGCAGCGCCAGCGCGAACGCGGCCGCGGCGAGCGCGAGCGCGAGCAGCACGTAGTTCATGTAGAACGAGATCTCGAGCCCGCCAAGTTCAATGTTGTCGTTGAATGCCCATCCGGCCAGGCGCATCCCTTTGACCTTGAGTCCCTGTGGGCCGCCTAGTGTGTCGTTCACCTCCAAGAACGTCTTGAACAAGATGCCGAAGGCGATGGTGACCAACGCGGCATAGTGACCCTTGGTGCGCAGCACGGGCAGCAGCAGCAGCGAGCCGCTGAGCGCCGCCAGCGCGCCGCCGGCCAGCAAGATGACCGGGTGCGGCAATGCCGTGTGCTGCGTGAGCACCGCGGCGGTGTAGCAGCCGACGCCGAAAAACGCTGCGCCGGCGAAATTGACTACCCCCGCGTAGCCGAATTGAATGTTGAGTCCGGCGCCAGCGACGCTGTACAGCAGCACGGTAGCAGTCATCAACAACGCGAAGTGATGCTCGTGGCACACGGCCGCCAGCGCGATCATGCAGCCGATCGAGACGACGTGCATGACGCGCTCATGGCGGTCAAAGGCGAGCGCGAGGCGCGATGCGAAGCCGAGGCGCGCCGCCGAGTACGCGCCTAGCACCGCGGCGACGATCAGGCCCAGCACCAGCGCTTGCGATTCGGCGCGCAAGAAGACGATCGCAAACACGGTCGCAGCGAGCGCCGCGGCTAGGCCGGGAAGCAATGTGCGCATGGACGACTAACAGGTCCTCGCCAGTACCAGTAGGAGGGGGTATAGGCGTATAATCGGCATATGGATTAGGCTGTAAGGATACTACCGCCTGGAGTACACGCCGTCACTAAACGCGCTCGCTCGACGGCTCGGCGATCAGCCCGGTGGGTTTCCACGCGAGCAACGCGATGACCACCGCAAAGGCGAATACGTCCTTGTAGGCGCTCGCAAACGGCAGTGCCGCTGCGCCCACGGTTTGCAGCGCGGAGAACAAGAACCCGCCGAGAATCGCGCCGTAGATATTGCCCAGCCCGCCGATGATCGCTGCGGAAAAACCGATCACGCCCAGCAGCAGACCCATGCCGAAATTGATCTCGTTGTAGTACAGGCCGTTCATCACGCCGGCAAACGCCGCCAGCCCGGAGCCGAGCGCAAACGTCGTGAGCACGATCTTGACGTAGTGGATGCCCATGGTCTTCGCGGTCTCTTCGTCTTGCGCCACCGCGCGTATCGCCAGTCCGAGCTTGGTGCGATTGATGAGGCCGTGCACCGCAACGATTACCAGCAAGCCCATCGCCAGCAGGATGAGGCTATCTAGCCGCAAGGTGAAGCCGGCGAAGTGCAACGTATCGCTCGGCAGCAGGCGCGGAAACGGCTTGGGGTTGGAACCCTGCGGAAAGAAAATGCGCACCGCCTCGCGCAGCACCGTTCCGAGCATGAGCGTGATGAGCAGGGTGTTGAGGGGAGGCGCGGCCTTGAGCGGCAACACCAAGTACCTACCGATGAGCGCGCCGAGCAACGCCATCGCGGCCACGGCAGCCAGCAAGACGAGGACAAGTTGCAGCCAAGGCGCGGCCGGCCCGCTTCCCGCCATGCCGAGATAGGCCGCGAGCCCGACGAACGCGCCCAGCATGAGGACATCCCCGTGCGAGAACTTGATCACGTCGAGCACGCCGAAAAACAGAGTAAAGCCGACCGCCACGATCGCGTAGATCATGCCGAGCATGAGGCTGTTGACGACGTATTGCCCGATCAGGCCCAAATCCACCGGCGACTCTGCTTGGGAGGCGCGCTAGTGCGGCCGCGCCTGCTCGGGCGGGCGCGCGTACAGCGACGCGTTCAGTAGCTGGCGCGTGTAGTCTTCGCGCGGATTGGCGAATACGCCGGCGGTATCGCCTTGCTCGACGACTTTTCCTTCTCGCATGACGGCGATGCGGTGCGCCACGGCGCGAATGACGCGCAGGTCATGGGTGATGAACAGGTAGGACAGCCCGTGCGCATCCTGCAGACGGCGCAGCAATTCCAGCACTTGCTTCTGCACCGACACGTCGAGCGCGCTGGTCGGCTCGTCGAGCAAGATGAGCTTAGGCTCCAGTACCACGGCGCGGGCGATGGCGATACGCTGGCGCTGACCGCCGGAGAATTCGTGCGGGTAGCGCCATAGCATGTCTTCGGTCAAGCCGACTTCTTTGAGCACGGCGACGATCTTCTGCTTGCGTTCCTCGCGGGAAAGCTTGGGGAAGTGCACCTGCAAGCCCTCGCCGACGATGTCCTCGATAGTCATGCGTGGCGACAGCGAGGAGTAGGGGTCCTGGAAGATCACTTGGAAAAAACGGCGCTGCGGACGGATCTCGCGCTGCGTTAGACCGGTCAGCGCTTTACCGTCGAATACCACCGTGCCCGACCCCTCGTTCAGGCGCAGCAGATTGAGGCCCAAGGTGGTCTTGCCTGAGCCCGACTCGCCGACGATGCCCAGGGTCTCGCCTTCGCGCAGCTCGACGCTGACGTCGTCCACCGCCTTCACTTCGCCGATCTTGCGGGAGAAAAATCCTCCCTTGATCGGAAAATACATCTTCAGGTGCTCGCCCTTGAGCAAGACCGCCTCTTTGGGCTTGCTGCCTTCGAGCATGGGCTTGGGCTCGCTGTCGAGCAGCCGGCGTGTATACGCGTGTTGTGGCGCGCCGAACACATCGCTGACCGCGCCTTGCTCTACGATGCGTCCTTCCTGCATGACCGCCACCCGACCGGCAAACCGCCGCACCAGGTTCAAGTCGTGCGTGATGAACAGCACCGACATGTTGAACTCGCGTTGCAGATCTTCCAGCAGCTCCAAGATCTGCGCCTGGATGGTCACGTCCAGCGCGGTGGTCGGCTCGTCGGCGATCAAGAGCTTAGGATTGCACGCGAGCGCCATCGCGATCATGATGCGCTGGCGCTGGCCGCCCGAGAGCATATGGGGGTAGGAGTCGAGCCGCTTTTCCGGATCGGGAATTCGCGTTCGCGTGAGCAGATCGATCGCCCGTGCGCGCGCCTCGGCCTTGCTCATCTCGAGGTGTTGGATGAGCGGCTCCGTGAGCTGGTCGCCGATGGTGTACAGCGCGTTGAGAGAAGTCATCGGCTCTTGAAAAATCATACCGATCTCGCGTCCGCGCACGCTGCGGATCTCGTCTTCGCTCAAGCGCAGCAAGTCGCGCCCGCCGAAGCGGACCGCGCCGCTGGGATAGCGCACCCTGCCGCGATCGTTCAACTGCTGCACGGCCAGCGCTGTCACCGTCTTGCCGGAGCCGGATTCTCCCACCAGCGCGAACTTCTCGCCGGCGTGCACGTTGAACGACACGCCGTGGACCACGCGCTTGGCTTCGCCCGCCAACATGAACTCGACCGCCAGGTCTTCCACCGACAGCAAGACGTTGTCGCCCGTTTCGCTCACGCGCTAGCCCTTTCTCGGATCGAACGCTTCACGCAGGGCTTCACCGACAAAGATGAGCAGCACCAACGTGCCGACCAGGACGAGGAAGGTCGAGATGGAGATCCACCAGGCTTCGATGTTGTCCTTGCCTTGCGCCAACAGCTCACCCAAGCTCGGCGTGTTGGGCGGCACGCCCAAGCCCAAGAAATCCAAGCTGGTCAGCGCCAAGATCGCGCCGCTCACGCGAAACGGCAGGAATGTAATGACCGGCGTCATGCTGTTGGGGAGCAAATGACGCCAAATGATGCTGCGATCGGGCGCTCCCAGCGCGCGTGCGGCGCGCACGTACTCGAGGTTGCGGCCGCGCAAGAACTCGGCGCGCACATAGTCGGCCAGGCCCATCCAGCCGAACAGCGACAGCAGTATGAGCAACAGACCGATGCTGGGCCGGAAGATGGAGGCGAAGATGATCAACAAGTACAACTCCGGCATCGAGCCCCACACTTCCATGAAGCGTTGAAAGGCGAGGTCGAACTTGCCGCCGAAGTAGCCTTGCAGCGCACCGGCGAGCACGCCGACCGCTACGCCGATGGCGGTGAGCGCGAAGCCGAACAGCACGGAGATGCGAAAGCCGTAGATGAGACGGGCGAGCACGTCGCGTCCGCGGTCGTCGGTGCCGGCGAGGTTCTTGCTCGACGGCGGTGAGGGATTCGGCCGTTCGGCAAAATAGTTGATAGTGTCGTAGCGATAGGGATTGGGCGGAAAGATCGCCCAGCCCTTGTCCTTGATCTTCGCCCGCACGTAGGGATCCAGATAGTCCGCCGGGGTGTCGAAGTCGCCGCCGAAGGTTTTCTCCGGATAGTCCTTGACGAGCGGGAAATAGAACGACCCGTCGTAGCGGATGAGCAGCGGCTTGTCGTTGGAGAGAAACTCCGCGAACAAGCTCAGCACGAACAGAATGCCGAAGATCCAAAGGCTCCAATAGCCGCGGCGATTGGTCTTGAAGCGCCGCCACGCGCGCCGCCACGGGCCGAGCCCGGCGGCTTGCACGCTGACGGGGGTCGGGTTCACACCGGCAGCCGCGCTCACCGGTCGATTCCTCCGAACTGGATGCGCCGATCGACGAACGTATAGCTGATGTCGGTCACCAACTTGGTCACCAAGCCGATCAGGGTGAACAGGTACAAGGTCCCCATCACCACCGGATAGTCGCGCTTGACGATCGATTCGTAGGACAGCAAGCCCAATCCGTCGAGAGAGAAGATGGTCTCGATCAGCAGGCTACCGGCGAAGAAAGCGCCGATGAAGGCGGCCGGAAAGCCGGTGATGATGGGGATCATGGCGTTGCGGAAGATGTGCTTGTAGAGCACGCGCCGCTCCGACAAGCCTTTGGCGCGCGCCGTCAGCACGTACTGCTTGCGGATTTCTTCCAAGAAGGTGTTCTTGGTCAACATGGTCATCACCGCCAAGCTGCCCACGGTCATGGAGATCACCGGCAACACCATGTGCCAAAGATAATCGAGCACTTTCTTCCACCAAGGAAACGCGGCCCAGCCGTCGGATACCAGATTGCGCAGCGGGAACCACTGGAAAAAGCCGCCGCCGGCGAACAGCACGATCAAGGCGATCGCCAGAACGAATCCCGGAATCGCGTAGCCCACCAGGATCGCCACGCTGCTGGCGATGTCGAACTTCGACCCGTCGCGGATCGCCTTTTTAATACCGAGCGGGATGCAGATCAAGTAAGTGAGCACGAAGCTCCACATGCCCAGGCTGATCGACACCGGCAACTTGGACTTGACCAGCTCCCACACGGACTTGTGGTGGTAGTAGCTCTCGCCCAAGTCGAACACCAAGAACTTCTTCAACATGTCGAAGAAGCGCACGTGCGCCGGCTTGTCGAAGCCGTACAGCGCTTTCAGCGACTGGATGCGTTGCGGATCGAGGCCGGTGTGGCCGCGGTACAGCATGCTGCTTACCTCGCCGCCCTGTCCCTTACCCTGGATCTGTTGAACGAGTTGCTCGACCGGGCCGCCGGGGACGAACTGAACTACGACGAAGGTGATCAGCAGCACACCGAACAGGGTCGGGATCATCAGCAGCAAGCGCTTGAGGATATAAGCAAGCATGGCGTGGGCCTATCGAGCCGTTTTGCTCCACCAGGTCGCGAGCGCCCAAGAGTCCGCCGTGTAGTAGAGCGGGGGCCTTTGCGGCCGGTCGAATTTGTCGTAGTAGGCGACCCGATGATAGGGGATATACCAGTTCGGCACCACGTACTCGCCGTACAGCAGCACGCGATCGAGCGCGTGCACCGCGGTCAGCAGCTCGCTGCGCTTCTCGAACGTCAGTACCTTGTCGACCAGCGCATCGACCACCGGGTCTTGCACGCCGATGCTGTTCTCGGATCCCTCTTCTTTGGCAGAGGCCGAGCTGAAGAGATTCACCAGCTCGTTGCCGGGATTCTTTCTGGTGCCGAAGCTGTCGATGATGAG
>CAZILI010000059.1:0-6941 GCA_964539965.1 uncultured Burkholderiales bacterium
TCGAGACAACTTCGCGTTCGAGCTTGCGAATCAGCCGGCCTTCGAGCTTGCGCATGACCTTGTTTAGCGTCATCCGCTTCGCCTGGAGCACTGGATGCCTCCGGAAGATAGCTCGAATTGATCTCAGGCCCGCTGACGAGCCTTGGTTGCGTGACTTCATGTTCGTTCCCTCCGGGGTGCCTAAATACATGACGTAGAGTCTATCGACCCTGCGTAATGCGCCGATTTCCGGAAAGACACACTGTGTTTTCGATTTGTAAACGACCGCCGCGGCGGACTGAGCCCCTTTGCGCTCAGTGGCTTGTGACTCCACCACCGCCCCACCCAGGCCCAAACTTGACCTTCTCGCGTATACTCCCCCTGGGTAAGACGCTGAAACGCTGCGCAGGGTGGAACCGACTCAACACACCGAAACAACCGACCGCGCCCTCCCACACAAACTCGCGGCGATTCTTTATGCCGACGTGGAAGGCTATTCCCGCTTGACCGGCCAAGACGAAGCCGGCACCCATCGAACTCTAAGCGCCTATCTCGATTTCTTCACCGAGACCATCAAAGCTCACCGCGGCGAGGTGAAACACTACGCGGGCGATGCGGTACTGGCGGACTTCACCACGGTGTCGGACGCGATCAATTGCGCGGTCGCCGTCCAGAAAGAGTTCAAGCAGCGTAACGAGCCTTTGCCGTCAGAGAGGCGTGTACAGTTTCGCATCGGCCTGAATCTTGGTGAGGTGATCGTCGACCGCGGCGAAGTCTACGGCAACGGGGTCAACGTCGCCGCGCGATTGGAGGCCTTGGCAGAGCCCGGTGGGATCTGCATCTCTCGCGCGGCACATGATGCAATCGGCAATAAGCTGGCACATCACTATGAGTATCTTGGCGAGCATCAGGTCAAAAATATCGACAAGCCCGTGCGTGCCTATCGAGTGAATCTCACCGGGGAGCCTTTTGCGGCGAAGACGTCGGCCGCCGCAATCGCGACCAAGCAGCCCGAGAAGAAATCGGCTAAGTTGCCGCTTATTGCTATGGCCGCAGCAATTGTCGCGGCAACTGCTATCGGGCTGTGGCAATTGGTCGAGAGGAAATCCGTAACCGAAACCGTGCCGGCGGCCTCATCATTGCCGACAACGACTGCTTCTGCGACTGCCCACGACCCGGTGCTCGCCATGCCGACGGGACTGCCGATCGCCGTGCTGCCCTTTACCAACATGAGCGGTGACCCGAAGGAGGATTACTTCAGCGACGGGTTGACGGAAGACATCATCACCGAGCTTGCTCGCTACAAGAACCTGTACGTCCTCGCGCGCAACACGACATTTCAGTACAAGGGCAAGGCGGTCGATATTCCCGAAGTCGGCAAGAGACTCGGTGTGAAGTACATGTTGGAAGGCAGCGTCCGCCGAGTGGGAGATCAAGTGCGCATCGCCGCGCAGTTAATCGACGTCTCTAACGGCGCACATATTTGGGCGGAGAAATACGATCGCCCGATGACTGACATTTTCGCGACGCAAGAGGACATCGCGGCGAAAATCGTCGCCGCGCTCGTCGGTGGCTTCGGGGCATTGGAGAAAGCCAGCATGCGCGACTCCGCGCGAAAGCGGCCTACCGAGCTGCGGGCGTACGACTATGTCATGCGCTCCTACGCCGTGCCGTGGAACCCCGAAGGCTGGGGGGAGGGAAAGTTACTACTGGAAAGAGCCATCGCGCTGGACCCAAGCTACGCGCGCGCGGGCCGATTACGCCTGGTGGCTCTTGATCGGCTGGATTCTCCGCTTCGATCCGAGCCCACAGCCTTCTGCCGAACTCAAGGCCAACGCGATCCAGGCAGCAAAGCTCGATCCATCGGATCCGAACGGACATCGAGTGGCGGCCTGGGGATACTTTTTCGATCATCAGCTTGATTTGTTCCATCAGGAAGCGTCCCTCGCCCTCAAGTTGGCGCCGTACGACGCGATGACACTTGCGGAAATCGGGTTCGCCTACACCGTCAGCGGGCAGTGGAATCGCGGAGTGGCGCTCATTGGCAAAGGGAATACGCTGAACGCGGAAGCCGCAGGCGGTTGGTACCACTCGGGGATGTTCTACGAGCACTACCGGCACAACAAGTTTCAAGATGCACTTGCCATCTTGCGACTGCACCCAAGCCAGGACCAGGTCGAACAACAACAGAAATACATCGCCCTTTATGCCGAACTTGGCGACTTGGACAAAGCGCGCGTGCACTGGGGCAACTGTGTGAAACTCGACCCAAAGTGGTCGATGGACCGCATGAAAGAGATTCTGATGCTGTGGAACTTCCCCAAGGATTTCTCCGAGCGCTATCTGCAGAGCTTCGCCAAGGCCGGATTCAAGTAACTCCTCTCACCGCCTGCCTTGGATTCCGCGCGTGCGGCCGATGGCCGCGTGGCAGCCCTAGGGTGTCGTGATTCTCACGGCAAAACTGCCTATCACTCCTGCCGGAGGGGCGTTACCGGAAACGTCTAGCACTGCGCCGGCATTAAGTCGAATGCTGTAGAGGCCGTTGTCGGCAGCGTCCCAGCGTCCGCCCGGCGGTGCGATTCGAACCACCGCGACGCGTGGTGTTCCGTTCTCCGAGGCCATGGTGCGCACGAACGTGGCAATTTGGCTGAAGCCGTTCGGTCCCTCGACTTGAATGTCGCCCTCGCCAATCGAAGTGACGTCGATCGCAGCGTTGTCTCGGTAGGTTACATTGATCAGCTGCGGCGTCGCGAGTGGACGCGTAATGTCGGGGGCCGTCGCCTTGGCGGTGGGAGGCGTGAACTCGGCCTCGAAGGCGCCGATATCGCACTGCGCATCGCGCGCGATACCGCGCTGATCGCGGCTCTTGACCGGCGCGCAGTTACCGCCCGTGTTGATAGCGGGGCTGTCGAGAAGCAATGCGTGAGTCTGCGTCGCGCCGCCGTTGTTCGCGAGGGGACCCAAGCGCGGATCTCCGCTGAAGGCCGCCGCGCACGATCCGTCGCCTATCAAGTTATGGACATTGGTAAGCAGTGAAGCGGCAGTCTCCATCCGGCAGTCGCCGCCTGCGCCGCTCCCGGCGACGATCGTGTTGACCAGATGCAAGGTGCTGAAGCTGTCGGTGTCGACGCCGGCGCCGACAGCAGCGGTATTGTTGACAACGGTGCTGTTCACCATCTTCAATACGTTGCCGCTCAAGTTCCAGATGCCGCCGACAGAGCGGGCCCGATTGCCGGACACGGTGCTGTTGTTCATGGTGAATGCGCCGAACCGCGTAACGACTCCGCCGCCGCCCTCGGTAAACGCGGTGTTGAGCGCCACGGTGCTGTTGAGCAGATTGGCGCGCGAGTCATTGAAGACACCACCGCCGCTGCTGGCGTGGTTGAAAAGAATGCTGCTGTTCGTCACGTCCAGGATGCCGTCGTTGTAAATGCCGCCTCCGGCGCCGCCTTCTTGAATGTTTGCAAGATTGCCGGCGAGGCTGCTGTTAGTGATCGCCGCGCTTCCGGCGTTGAACAGCCCGCCGCCGTCGAAGGCCGAATTGGCGGCCAACGTGCTGTTGGTCAACGCAAGATTGCCGCGGTTGAAGACGGCACCGCCCTTCTGCGCGCCGCCGTTGCGCAGCATCACGTTCTGTAATGCCAGCTTGCCGGCCGCGGCGACATGCAGAATCCGAAACAGCGCCTGTCCCTTACTAGCATCGCGCGCGATGTCGCTTCGATCACCGCGCAAAGTGATCTGAGAAACGATCGACGGTAGGCCGTTCGGCCCGTCGGTGTCGTTGTGCACGAAGTTCAGCGTGTAGACGCTACCCTTGGCGAGCTGGATCACATCGGCGCCTCCGCCGGTCGGGCAGTCCGGATGGACGGCAAGGTCAGCGTTTGCGTTGTCGATCGCTTCGATCAGAGAGCAACGGCCGTTGTCTACGACTTCGACTTCACCCTGCGCGACGACTAGAGTGGCAGCTTGCGCACCGGCCGCGGCGAGCAGTTTGGCAGCGAGTGCGGCTGAGACAATCATGCGAGACCGTGTTGGCGCGTGCGTAGGCGAGAGGCGGTGGCTGTGGATGCGAATCATGGGTTCGTCCCTCCGTGGTTGGTTTGCCGGTCATGTTGCAAGGGGCATACCAAGCCGTTTCTGGCGAAAAAACCACAGCGGATCCGTACATTAGCGCGACATCCCGATCAGCGAGGGGCGCGACGAGACTTGACAAGGCAGCGACAATTCGCAACGGCATCCTCACCCTTCGGCACGACCTTGCTCACCGGCGCAAGGGCATGACGGCGTCCCCGTCCGTGCGTGTACACTTGCCTGCGAGACGTCGCGTCCCGGGCTTTGCCGCACGCGATTTCTCCACGAGCACAGCGGCGCTTAATGCACGAAGTAACCGTTACCTATACCGAGGAACTCGCTCGCCAAGCCGTCCGCGCTTTCTTCTGGAGGACGCTGCGTAGCCGTTTTGGTTGGCTCGGCTTGCTCGCACTGCTGCTTGTCACGACTGCACTTGCCGGCGCCCTCTGGCTGGGCGATCGCTCCTGGTTCGTGGGCTTTCTTGCGGCCTGCCTCTTGTCCGCAATCCTGATATTCGCCGTCGGGTACTCAGCGCACATGCGCAACACCTTGGGGCGCTTCCGTCAAATGACGTCTCGACAGGCAAATTTCGTGTTCCGCGACGCCGATTTCACTATTACCTCGCAGCTCGGCTCAGCTACCCTGCAGTGGTCGGCCGTATCGGAGGTATGGGCTTTCCCGGCGTTCTGGCTTTTACTGCTCTCGAAGGCGCACTTCGTAACCCTACCGTTGCAGGGAGTCAGCGAATCGGCCTTGGCTTTCGTGCGCGCGCGAGTCCATATGTCGTGAGGTATTTGCTCTTTGGGACCGGACCTGTGATCGCGGTCTCCTTGACAGCGGTCCCCGGACTGTCGTCCTCTCCCGGAAATCGCGGATGTCCAACCCGGCGTAGAGCAAGTTGATCTAGATCAAGGTTGAGGTACGCGTAGAAGCGTAGCGTGCGAAGCTGTTAGTCAGTTTCGAGCGCTAGCCGCTACCGTAATGCAATGAAGCGAGTCGTTCGGATCGTCACGTTATGGCTGGTGTTGATCGTGCCGCCGTTTCAGTCGGCAACGGCCGCGCTAGTAGCAGCGCTCTGCGAGCCTTCGTCCGGCGATTTTTCGATAGTGTTGGCGAGCGCGGACCGCGATCACACCGATTGTGGCAAGGGCGGCCCCGCCTCCGGCGAGCGGCTGCGGGCGCACGGCTCTTGCGACAAGTGCTCATGCTACCTGGCCGCAGCCCCAGTGCTGCCCGTCTCCGTTTCTACCGTAGGTGCCATCACCGCCGACGCCCCTCGACCCAGCCCCAACGCTCGGTCACCCAAAATCTCCCCGGAACGCCCGTTCCACCCCCCTTCCGCATAGCCCAAGAGGGAGTCAGTCAACCCGAGGTTTACCCGCGAAAGGGCTGACGGCCTGCCGTGCCCTTTCGCAATACCTGGTTCGCTCTCTTTTTTTGCGGGCGAAGGCTTAGCTGCATTGGGTCGTCATGCGCCATATCTGCACTGTCTTGGTCGTACTCTCACTGCCCTGCTTGTCCCACGCGGATAGCTTGAAGGATGCTTTGACACGAGCCTGGGCGCGGGCCCCCGCGGTTGCGGCCCAACGCGCGCGTGAGTCGGAAGTCGGCGCCAAGGCGGAGGCAGCAAGCTCGGTTTTCGCAGCGGCACCGGCGCTAACGCTCAACGCGCGCAGCGATCGCCTACTCAAGCGCGATGGGGCCGCCGAGTACGAGGCTGAGATCGGGTTGCCACTTCGCCTTTCTGGCGAGAAGGCGGCCCGGCAAGCAGTGTTCGCCTCGGAGCGGTCGGAATTGGGTGCAAACGCTCTAGTGCTTCGGCTGAATCTCGCGGGTGAACTGCGCGAGACGGCTTGGGCAGCAAAACTCGCTCTGAACGAGTTGGAACTTACGAAGCAGCGCGGAGAGACCGCCAAAACGCTTGAGCAAGACGTCGCGCGGCGCACCAAGGCTGGCGAACTCGCGCGCACCGACCTCAATCTCGCTAAGAGTGAAACACTGGCGGCGCAATCCGCTCTGCTGGCAGCGCAGACGCGCGTAGCGCAAGCGCTCAAAGCCTACGCCGCGCTTACAGGCAGCGAACAGCTACCGGAGGTCATCGCAGAGGCATCGGCACCAGCATCAGTCCCGTCGCTAGACCAACATCCGTTGCTCGAGGCTCAACGCCAGCTTGTCGCATCAGCGCGAGCAAGATATGCGCTCGCGACTATCCTGCGCCGCGATGCACCCGAACTCGCCTTCAGCGCACGGCGCGAGCGTGGCGGCTTTGACGAACCTTATGCAAACACGATAGGTGTCAAGCTGCGCTTTCCGCTCGCCACACAGAGCCGCAACGCCCCGCTGATCGCCGCGGCGAATACCGAGCTAGCCACGGCCGAAGCCGATTACACGCGAGAGCGCGTGCGCATCGAACTCGAAATCGACCGTGCGCGGCGCAACTACGACGCGGCGGCTGCGATTCTTGCCAACGTCCGGGTCCAGCATGCGCTGGCCGCAGAGAATCTCAAGCTGTTCGGCAAGGCTTTCGGTTTGGGGGCGCTCGATCTACCCGGACTGCTACGCGCGAGGGCCGCTGCGTTCGAGGCGGAACTCGCCCACACGCGGCAGCAGATCGAAGTCGAGCATGCGCGCGCTGGTCTTCATCAGGCGCAAGGAGTGTTGCCGTGAGTGGAAATGACAGCCTAGCCGCAGCGCCGCGGCCCAATCTTGCGCGGGCGCGAGTGGGATTGCGACGGTGCATCGGCCCGGCTCTTCTGCTCTTTGCGCTTTGCGGTGGCGTGTCGGCTGTGGGAGCGCACGAAGGTGAAGACCACAGCGCGTCGCCCGCCGCGGCCGCGCCGGGGAGACTGGCGCCGCGTGTGGAGGCGGCATCGCCGGATCTGGAATTGCTG
>CAZILI010000059.1:6951-13237 GCA_964539965.1 uncultured Burkholderiales bacterium
GGCGATAGTGGAAGGTTCGAGGATTGTGGTCTATCTAGACCGCTTTGCTAGCAACGAGCCGATCGCCGCCGTCGACGTCGAGATAGAAAGCGAGGATCGCAGCGCGGTCGCCAAGGCCGTCGAGCCAGGCGTGTTCATCGCCGATGCCGACTGGCTGGCCAAGCCGGGCAAGCGACACGTGGTCTTCTCGATCGTCGGGGAGGTCGATGATCTGCTCTACGGCACGCTCGAGGTACCGCAGCCGACCGCCGAGCCATCGCGCCGCGTCAATCATCTCGAGCTTCTTGCCCGATGGAACGCGGCTCGACTCTGGGGCGTGGGGTCGCTCGTTGCCGCCGTTGTACTGAGCACAGCTTATCTGCTTGTTCGCAGACGCCGGCGCGGCTTGGCAGCGATCCTCTGGCTCGTCAGTTCGGCCTCGCTCACAACACCGAGCCAGCCTACACGCGCCAACGGTGGGGAAGACCACAGTCAGCACGAACGGCCACTCGCAGCGGCTGGGCCACTCTCAAGCACGCGGCCCGCACAACCGGCTCGATCCGCCGATGGGAGCGTCTTTGTGCCCAAATCGGCGCAGCGGACGCTGGGTATACGAACCGTGCTGGCCGAAGCGGTGGAAGTGCCCGCGACCGTGGAGCTTCAGGGCCGCGTGCTGGCCGATCCCAACGCCGGGGGCCGAGTGCAATCTACCCAGGCGGGCCGAATCGAACCCGGGCCGCAAGGTCTGCCTGGCCTCGGACAGAAGGTGAGCAAGGGGGACGTGCTCGCTTATGTTGCGCCAGCGCTTAACAGCGTCGATCGCAGCGCCATCGGTGCGCAACTCGCTGAAGTATCGAGCCAGCTTACTCTGGCGCGTCAGCAGCTCGCACGGCTCGACCAGTTGGAAGGCAGTGTGCCGCAAAAGGAAATCGATGCGGCGCGCTCGACATTGAGGGGTTTGGAGCAACGCAGGGAAGCACTTTCTGCTGGGCTTACGCGGCGGGAAACGCTGGTGGCGCCCACCTTCGGCGTGGTGAGCGCGACGTTCGTCGTCGCGGGACAAGTAGTCGACGCGCGTGAAGTGCTGTTCGAGATCATGGACCCGCAACGGCTTCTGATCGAAGCGCTGGCCTACGACACGACTCTCGCCACCGATATCGCCGCGCAAGCCTCTGCGACGACCGCAAGGCAAGAGGGCCTTACTCTTTCTCTCATCGGGGCAGGCCTCAAATTGCGCGAGTTAGCGATACCGCTTCAGTTTCGAGTGCATGCCCCAGCACCCGCGCTCGCGATCGGTGAGCCCGTCGTGGTGATCGCACAGCGAAAGGTCAAGACTCGAGGCGTCGTCGTACCGCGCACTGCGCTCGTCGGCGCCGGGTCGGGTGAGAGCACGGTTTGGGTGCATGAAGCCGCCGAGCGGTTCGTTCCCAGCCGGGTGCAAACCCAGCCGCTCGACGCAGCCAACGTTCTCGCCGTGCAGGGTCTGGACGCGCGCGTTCGTCTCGTCACGCAAGGCGCTGGCTTGCTTGGCCAGATCCGATGACATCGCCATACAGACGGCCATGTTCAGCGCTCTCATTCACGCAAGCCTAAGGCAGCGTCTACTGGTGCTTGCCGCGACACTGCTGCTCACCGCCTATGGTGCGCTAACCCTGCAGCAGATGCCGGTAGATGTGTTTCCCGACCTCAACAAGCCCATCGTGACACTGATGACCGAAGCGGGTGGCATGGCCCCCGAAGAAGTCGAGCAACTGGTGACCGTGCCGATCGAAACCGCGATGAACGGCATGCCGGGCGTGACACGGGTACGCTCGGTCTCCGGCATTGGGCTGTCTATCGTCTATGTAGAATTCGACTGGGGCACGGACGTATATCACGATCGCCAGCAAGTCGCCGAGCGCCTAGGCTTGGTGAGAGAGCAGTTGCCGCGGGATCTCACGCCTCAAATGGGACCGATCAGCTCGATCATGGGAGAGATCATGCTGATCGCTCTCCCGCTCGATACCACAAGCGGTGCTCCGATGCGCGCCAGAGAATACGCGGATTGGACACTGCGGCCGCGACTGTTGGCCATCCCGGGGGTCGCGCAGGTGATTCCGATCGGCGGTGAGGTCAAGCAATATCGCGTCACGCCCAACCTAGCTAGGATGCGCCAGCTCGATATCGGCCCTCAGCAGTTAGAGTCGGCGCTGCGCGATTTCGGCATCAACACCAGCGGCGGCTTCCTCGAGCAGCAGTCACGCGAAATCCTTATTCGACAGATTGGCCGTACCGCCCGAATCGAGGACATGCAGGGCTTGGTAGTCGGCTATCGTGGTGAGCAACCGATCCTGCTCAGGCAGGTCGCCGAGGTCGGGTTCATGCCCGCAGTGAAACGAGGAGACGCGAGCTTTAACGGTAACCCGGCGGTGATCTTGTCTATTCAGAAGCAGCCTGGCATGGATACGATACGCCTTGAGCGCGAAATCGAAGCGGCGGTGGCTGATCTCGCGAAGAATCTTCCCGTCGGTGTTCTCGCACCCGAATTCGTCTTTCAGCAGGCGCGCTTCATTGCGCATTCGATCGAGAACGTCCAACAGGCGCTGCGTGACGGCGCCATCATGGTCGCGGTCGTGCTCTTTCTCTTCTTGTTAAACGTCCGCACCACGCTCATTTCGTTGACCGCGATTCCGGCTTCGATTTTCGTCACCGTGCTTGTGTTCAAGTACTTTCACCTTTCCATCAACACGATGACGCTGGGCGGGCTGGCTATCGCGATGGGCGAACTAGTCGACGATGCCGTGGTCGGGGTGGAAAACGTGCTGCGGCGCCTGCGCGCGAGCGCGACCGCTCGCGCGCGCCATTCCGACCTGCAGGTGATCGCAGCGGCCACTCTCGAAGTGCGCTCCGCGATCGTCTCCGCGACATTCATCATCCTTCTCGTTTTCGTGCCCCTGTTCGCGCTCCCAGGAATCGAGGGCCGGCTGTTTACGCCGCTGGGGATCGCTTACGTCGTGTCGATCGCGGCAAGCATGTTGGTATCTATGACTCTGACGCCGGTACTTTGCTATTACCTCCTGCGTCATGAAAACGTGCAAGCGCAGCAGATGAATCAGCAGGTGAATCGCTGGCCTATCTGGCGTCGCAGGGGCGGCCGAACACAAGAGTACGGCTGGCTGGTGCGCAAACTTAGAGCCTGGGATGCGCGCCTGCTTGCCTGGTCGTTCGCGCGCTGCCGCTCCTTGTTGTTGCTGACGCTCATCTTGACGCTTGTTGCCGCCGCAAGCCTGCCGTTCTTTCCGCGCTCTTTTCTTCCTCCGTTCAACGAAGGCACGCTCACGGTCAACGTACTGCTCGATCCGGGCTCTTCGTTAAGCGAATCAAACAAGCTGGGGACTTTGGCGGAGCGCTTGATCGGACGGGTGCCCGAAGTGGTCAAAGTAGGGCGTCGTACCGGACGCGCAGAGCTCGACGAGCACGCCGAGGGCGTCCACTATAGCGAGATCGACGTCGACCTGCGCCCGTCGCAACGACATCGCGAGGCGATCATAGCGGACATCCGTGACCGCCTGACGGTATTGCCGGCCGCTGTAAGCATCGGTCAGCCGATTTCGCATCGTCTCGATCACCTGCTCTCTGGTGTGCGCGCGCAGATCGCGATCAAAGTATTCGGAGACGATCTCGATACGCTGCGTGCTCTCGCCACCGACATTAAGGATAGATTGGCGACCGTGCCGGGGATCACGGATTTGCAGATCGAGCGCGCAGTGCGCATACCGCAGCAGCAAGTGCGGCTGGACTATGCCAAGGCGGCCGCGTACGGCATTGCGCCAGGCCCTGCGCTGAAGGCGCTGGAAACTCTCGTCGCTGGCAGCAAGGTCGCTCAAGTGATCGACGGCAACAAGAGGTTCGATCTCGTGGTGCGTGTATCCGATCTCGATCGCACGCAGCGTGGGCTATCGGACGTCCTAGTCGAGGCGCCCGGGGGGCGCGTCCCAGTTTCTCTCATCGCCCATGTCACGGAGTCTGAAGGACCCAACCAGGTAAACCACGACGACGGCAGGAGACGCATCGTGGTATCGGCGAACACCGACGGGTCGGACCTTGCGACTATTGTCGCAAAGGTCCGCGCTGCGATCGCCGCAGCTGCCTATCCCGATCACTACTTCGTGCGCCTGGAGGGGCAGTTCCACGCGCAGGAACAGGCTACTCGACTCATTGGATGGCTCGCTTCACTATCGCTCGTCATGGTGTTCTTGGTGCTCTATAGCCGTTACCAATCGGCGCGCCTCGCCTTGATGATCATGGGCAACATCCCCATGGCTTTGGTGGGAAGCGTGGCCGCCCTCTGGCTGGCGGGCGAGCCCTTGTCGGTAGCGAGTCTGATCGGCTTTATCACGCTCGCAGGCATCAGCACGCGCAACGGCATCCTCAAAGTCAGCCACTACATCAATCTGGTCGTCTTTGAAGGCGAGCACTTCGGCAAACAGATGATCGTGCGCGGCAGTCTAGAGCGCTTGACGCCCGTGCTGATGACAGCACTGGTGGCCGCGCTGGCATTGAGCCCGCTGCTCATTGCCGCCGCCGCGCCGGGCAAGGAGATCTTGTTTCCGGTTGCCGTCGTGATCTTTGGCGGTCTTATCAGTTCCACGCTTTTGGACACGCTGATTACCCCCATCATGTTTTACTTGTGGGGTGAGCCACCACTTCAGCGCCTGTTGGCGCGGCGGGAAGATAACGGCAACGAAGTCAAGTCCTTTAGTCGAGGGTATCTATGATGTACTTGCGAATACTAGTCGTCCTATTCGGCGTCGCTGTCGCCGGCACCGGCCTTTGTCACACCGACGAATATCTCGATACCGTACAAACACCCCACGGCGGCCAACTACGCATGACCGGGCCGTATCACCTCGAACTCGTAGTAAAGGACAACGAAATCTTGGTCTACATGACTGACCACGGAGGAAATCCCGTGAGTACTCGGAACGCGAAGGCCAACGCCACGGTGCTTTCGATGAGAGTCAAGACCCGAGTCTTGCTCTCTCCCGCTGCCAACGACGTGTTGCGCGGAACCGGACCCTTCCGGGTTGCCCCTAACATGAAGGTCGTCGTGCGCGTCGACTTGCCGAGTCAAGGCTCGTGGTTGGCGCGCTTTAGTCCCCGTGCCACTCAAGTCGACCGAGGTCCGACTCGCTATTGATGCGAAGCATCTGATGTAGCTCCCAGCGGGTCATCTCTTCGCCTGTGCGCGGCAAGTGGAGCTGCGCATTCTGCTGAGGCAGCAGCGTTCCGGCATATCTTCAAAGTGTGACACCGATCTTGCCGAAGTGCCGGCCACTCTTCATGTGGCGAAACGCGTTCGCGGTTTCCTCGAGCTTGAATACACTATCGACTACTGGGCGCAGGTTGCTACTCACAATCGCACGATTCATCGCCTCGAAGCGCGCGCGCGAGCCGACGGCGATGCCTTGAACTCGCGCCATCGGGCCGATGAGTTGTCGAACCGGAATGGTGGCTTCGTAACCGGCCAGAAAACCGACGACACCGATGAATCCGCCAAAGGCGAGCGTGGCCAGTGACTTGCTCAGGCTAGCGCCCGCTGTCTCGATGATGATGTCTGCTCCACGCCCACCCGTGTTCTCCTTGATCGCCAAGTGCCAGTCAGGCGTCGTCCGATAATTGATCCCGACGTCCGCTCCCAACTCACGAGCTCGCCGTAGTTTCTCATCGCTCGATGAGACGACAATCACTTGCGCACCGGCCAGCTTGGCGAACTGTAGCCCGAATAGCGACACACCGCCTGTTCCTTGCACCACGACTACGTCTCCCGACTTCACGTTGCCTTCTTCGAGCGTTGACCAGGCGGTAAGCGCTGCGATGGGCAAGGTGGCAGCTTCCACATCGTTAAGGTGTGCCGGGGCGGCCACCGCATCCTCAGCGGGCACTACGACATAGTCCCGTAATACCCCGGGCAGCGGCGCGCCGAGCGTCCGGCTCGCGCGTTGCTCGGGCGTCGGTTTGCCGTCGTGCCAGCCTTGAACGTAGATCGGCGTCACACGGTCCCCAAACTTAAAGCGGGCAACCTCCTCACCGACCTCCACAACCTCGCCTGAGGCGTCCGACGCCGGTACGTAAGGCAAGCTTAGGTTCGGCAGCATCTTCTCGACGAGAATCGCGAGGTCGCGATAGTTGAGCGTTACCGCACGCACACGCACGAGAATCTCGCCACGCCGCGGTTTGGGGACCGGACAGTTGACCAGCTTCAGCGCGTCGGTAACCGGTTAGCCTAGGGCGTTATTTTCAGCGCGTTTGCTATCCGGGAGAATTG
>CAZILI010000060.1:0-12972 GCA_964539965.1 uncultured Burkholderiales bacterium
CGGAGGTGACGATGCACTACGTCACCGCAGGGGCCGGCGACGCGGTGGTCCTGTTGCACGGCTGGCCCGAGACCTGGCACGAATGGCGCCACGTGATGCCGCTGCTGGCGGCACGCTATAAGGTCATCGCGCCCGACCTACGCGGCCTGGGCGACACCAGCCGGCCGTTGAGCGGCTACGACAGCCGCAGCATCGCAGGAGACGTCGCTGCGCTGCTGCAGTGTCTGGGTGTGGAGCGCTTCCACCTGGTCGGTCACGATTGGGGCGGGCCCACCGCGTTCGCGCTCGCCGCCACGCAGCCCGAGGCCGTGCGCACCCTCACCATCATCGACGTCACCGTTCCGGGCATCGGCCCCGATCTCTCGCAAGGTGGCAAGCGCTGGCACCACGCTTTTCACATGACGCCCGACTTGCCCGAGCGATTGATCGAAGGGCGCGAGCGCGACTATTTGAGTTGGTTCTACCGAGAATTCTCTTGGCAGCCCGACGCTATCACCGCCGCGGATATCGACGAGTACCTGCGTACGTATTCGCAGCCCGGGGCGATGCGTGCGGGCTTCGCCTTCTATCGCAACATTCCGCACAACGCCGCCGCCAACCGCGCGCTGCTGCAGTCGGGCTTTCGCCTGCGCATGCCGGTGCTGGCGGTGGGCGGCGGGCGCACCGAGGCGCGCGGCCGTGGCCAAGAGCCCGAGCTTTCTTTGCGCGAGATCGCCGACAACGTACAAGGCATGGTGATCGCGGAAAGCGGCCATTTCATACCCGAGGAGCAGCCCCAACTGCTCGCCGAGCGGCTGTTGCAGTTTTTCTCGGCTCAGTAGCGCCGAACCGAGCGAACCAGGCGACGTAGTCGCCACGCCGTATCAGTCAGCTCGCGTCGCTGGTCGAGGGCTTGCCGGCGAGCATCGAGAACGCGGGAGCCGCCACGCGCTCGATCATCACGTTCACACAAGCGGGCTTATCGGAGCGTAGCGCGCGATCGAGTGCGCCCGGAAGATCGGCGAGCCGCGTGACGTGCTCGCCGTGACCGCCCAGTGGCGCCACCACTTGATCGTAGCGGACACCGCTGCTCATCTCGCAACCGAGCGCGCGCGCCGGCCCGTATTGCCGTAGCTGAATTTGGTGCTCGGCGTTCCAGCAGGCGTCGTTGCCCACCACAGCGACGAACGGCAGTTTGAGACGCGCGGCGGTTTCATATTCGGCGAGGTGATAGCCAAACGACCCGTCGCCCGTAGACAATATCACCGGCGCGTGGGGGCATGCTGCGCGCGCTCCAATGGCAAACGGCACACCGCCGCCGATCGCCCCGCCCGGGCCGTTGGTGATGCGCGTTTGCGCCGCCGCCTGAGCTTGCACCCACTGGCTGAACTCGCCGCCGTCGGAGACGTAGATCGCATCTCGCGTGCGCGCGAGCAAGCTCTGCACTGCGCGGCCGACTTCGACCGGATGGATGGCGCCCTCGCGCGAAGGCAGCGCCGACCAATCAGCCGGCCGATAGCGCAGTGCCGCCGCCACGTCGTCCGTCCAGCCGCTCGGCGTGAGTTTCGCGGCCTGCGCTGCGCGTAGCAGCGCCTCCGCCGCGGGTAGGCAGTCGGCCACAACCGCGAAAGCGATGCGCGCGGGGTCGTCTATGGCTGCGCGGGCGCGCTGCAGCGCTTGCCCCTGCGGATCGATCTGGATGAAACGCGCCTGCGCATGAAACGTGGGAGCGCGTCCGAACCGCAAGGTGAAGTCCAGCTTCTTGCCCAACAGCAGCACCAAATCGGCCGCCGCCAACACATCGGCCACCGCGCCTAAGGAAGGATCGGCCACTCCGCGCGGACTCTCCATGAACAATACCGGCACACCACTGGCATGCGCGAGCGCTTCGCGCAACTCGCGCCCCCGGCCGTTGGCCATCATAGGGCCGGTCAGCACCAGCGGCCGCTTCGCCGCCGCCAGCTGAGCGATGACCGCCTGTGCCACCGCCTCATCGAGCGCCGCCGACGGCGCCGCAAACGCGCTGGCTGGCGGAATCGCGGCTTCGCCGTCGCGCAAGGTGGCTTCGAACAAGTCGCTCGGCACGCTCAAGTGCACAGGGCCCGGGCGGTCCGAGCACGCCACGCGCATGGCGCGCGCGATGTCGGCGCCCAAGGTGTCGATGCGACTCGCCGTCCAGGCGGCCTTCACCGCGGGAGCCGCCATGTCGGCTTGGCGCATCTCTTGAAAGCCGTCCAGGCCGACATGCTCGAGCGGCGCGTGACCCGACAGCATGACCAGCGGAGATTCGGCGCCCAGCGCGGTAAATAGCGGGCCGACACCGTTGGCGTGGCCCGGCCCGCCGGTGAACAGCGCGATGCCCGGTGCGCCGGTAAGCCGCCCCCACGCGTCGGCCATGTGAGTGGCCGCGCCCTCGTGCCGCACGTGCACGATCGCGAGATCGGCGTCGATCACGGCGTCGTACACCGGAACGATGTGATTGCCCGACAGCGAGAACACGCGCCGCGCGCCACCGCGCGCCAACGTGAGAGCGACGATATCGGCGCCGCGCAAAGATCTACCCAACGAAACCTCCCCGCCCAGTGGGCGACTACTTCGACTAGACAAACAGCGCCAGCACGCCGGTGTAGGCGTACAGCCGGTCGTGCGAGATCTCCCCGTTAGCGCTGAAACCGACCAGTGGAAACTCTCCGAGCGCATCGCCGATCATCTCGAGTTCGGCCGTATCGGTGCCGAACATGTGCCGGCCGCGTCCGACACAGGAATAGTACAGGCCGGCTTTGGGCAGCGAGGTCAAATCCCGCCGGATATCCTGCAGCATGCGCTGCATGTCGGCCCGTGCACTCGCGCCGTCGCGTTTGCAGAACATGAGCGGCATACCGGCTTCGAGTTCCTCGCCGACGGCAACCAGTTTGCGCTTTATATCGATGCCGATGAGATTGCGCACCAAGTAGTCTTCGCGATCCGAGCCGGCGATCGGCAGCGCGGCGAAAATATGGCCGCCGATCCTCGCCAAGTCGGCTGAGAGCGCGTCACCCATATCGGCCTTGAGCACGTCGAGCGCCGGGCGATGGTCGAGCCCCGCGATCACGTTCTGCTCGCAATCGGTCACGATATGCTTGGGCCCGAGGGGCGCACAACCCTGGGTCAGGCGGGTGACCATGGGCACGCGATCGGAAAAGCACACCCCCGACAGTCCGCCCTGAAGCAGCTGATCGGCCAACTGCACGGTGCGTCCGCGCGAACTCGTCACACCGCCCACCAAGAAACCGCTCTGCATCTTGCCGGCGAACAGCGCGACGGATTGCGCCAAGCCTCGCGCGAACGGATCGCCGTGCACTACGCCGAGATAGGGGACGAAGGGCATCGGCGGCAACGGGTCGAATGCCTGGCGAATGCCGGAGAACGGCTGAAACGATTCGGACGGGAACTCCCCGACCAGCACCGCGATGGCCGGCTCGTCGACGTGAGCCGCGTCGCCGGCGAAAACGCCCGCCGCGACGCTGCCCACCCAGTGACGCACCGGCGTATTCGCCCGAAAAAATCGCACGATCTCCGACGCTTGCGAGACCAGCGCGTCGGTGAAATACAGGAATCCTAGGTTGTGCCGCGCGCCGAGTTCGCCGAGCTGCTCCAAGCACGCTTGCGCAATCGGCTGCCAGGATGCTCCGCGCGCGTGGGCGTGGCGAAACGCGCGTGGCATGCTAGTGTCCCGAGTCCGTAATTCGCTGCATAAAAGATGCCGACAATTGCCGCCATGCGTCGTTGCAAATCCCGGCCGGATTCCCAACCCGGCTGCGGTTTGCGCCTCGCCTGGCGACGATTTCGACGCTCTTACGCGATCTCCACACTTCCGAAGCACGAATCATTTGTTCAACGAATTGCGGACTCAGGACACGAGAGCGCGCCAGGGTGCGCCCTGCGCACCGAGCCGGCGTCGATGGTGCGTGGGACGCACGCTACGCGCTCGACTCGCCGCTTGCACAGTTCGGCACCGAGCGGACGTTTCACTTCAACAAAGCGAGCAGATCGCTTTCGAGTTTGCCGGTCGCCAGACAACGCGTGGCGGCGTTCGGAAACACACCTGCCTCGCCGGTGTAGAAGTTGACGGTGTCGGTGAGCTGTATGGGCTTGTCCTTCGCCGTGGTCGCGATCTGGCTGCGCGTCACGCTGTACGCGGTCTTGGCGTCGACTCGGGTACGATTGGCGTCCACCGCTGAGAAGGTGAGCGTGATGCGGGCTTCGAGCGCCATGCGCCGCTCCACATCGTATAGCTTGCCGCCGTTGGTGAGTTGGTATCGCTTATAGGCAACGGCCCCGGGAAAGCGGCTCGCCGTCTCGCCTTGCGTGGTTTTCACGGTCGCGACGATCTCGCCGCAATCCACGTACGGCATCGGGTCTCCACCCAAGTTGACCGTCATCAGGCCGTCCTCTTCGATGGCCGAGGCGACCCGGTAGTTGCTGCGGGCAATGGTGCCCGCATAGCTCGCCCACACCGCGCGCTTGGATTTCCATATGACGCGGCTGGTCTGCGACACGACCTCCACGCGAGGGGCAACGTACTCGGTAGGCGGCTTGACCGGTATCGGGCCCGGCTGGCGGCCGTTCTTCAATTCGGCACAGCCGGCGAACGAGATCAACACACCTAAGATCAATACGCGAAGCATGCGGCTAACCTTTCAATATCCGCGCGAGCGTCACCAGCATGCCGGCGGTCGCGCCCCAGATGTTTCGGCCTTCGAACGGCAGCACGTAGAAATGCCGCAGTCGCCCGTTGCGCACCGCGCTCTCGCGCCTATGATTGGCGCTGTCGAGAAAATAGCCGAGCGGCACCTCGAACGCTTCGGCCACCTCGAAAGCGTCCAGCGCGAGCGAGAACGGCGGCTCGACCCACCCCACCACCGGACTCACGCGAAAACCGGTCGGGATGTAGTAGTCCGGAAGTCGTCCGAGCAGACTTACACGCGCGCGGTCGAGCCCGATCTCTTCCTCGGTCTCTCGCAAGGCGGTGTCCTCGATGCAGAGGTCCGCCGCCTCGACTCGGCCGCCGGGAAAGCTGATTTGCCCGGCGTGGTCGTTCAAGTGCTGCGTGCGCTGCGTCAGCAGCACGGTCACTTCGCTGCCGCGATTGACGATGGGCACCAGCACGGCGGCGGCGGTAGCGCGAGCGATCTCTTCCGCCGTCATGTGTGGTCGACCGTCTTCGCTCGCTGCCGGCGCGCCCGACAAACGCTCTACGATCCAGCGTCGATAGTCGTGCGGCGCCCACACCGATGTTGGCTCAGTCACCGCCTCGAATTCAAAGGCCATACGGGGATTCGATTGCCAGTCTAGTACGCTATTTTACTGGAGATGTAAGATGGCGACAGGCTCCCGCCCGAAAGGCAAGGTTCGGCATCAAACGAGCGTGTCGCGTCGATATGATGGGTGAACCCGTGCGCGGCGCCGGGGAATCCAAACGATCATGCGCGCCGGGCTACTTCGACTCCTTGTTTCGGTCTGTTTGGCGAGCGCCGCCATCGTGGCGCGTGCTCAGGTCGAGGCGCCCGACTATGAACGATGCGGCGGGCTGTATCGCGATGTCGACACCGCTGTCGAAACCGCCGGAGTCGGCGACGCACAAAGCGCCAAGGTGTGCGGCTTCCCATACCTACGAGTCAGTCGCTTTCTCGCCAGCTTCGGGCCGGAGGAATTGAGCGAGGTGGGATTCGACGCCTGGGTCGACGCCATGCAGGACCTCGACGCGAGCGCGCGCCGCATTGAGCTTGCCAACCTGCCGGCGGCCGAGCGTGCGCGCTTGCGCGAAGGAGCCGCCGAACCGCTCGAGGCAGCGCTAGCAAAGTGTGCGCGCACCTTGCGCCAGCGGGATCTAACCGGGAGCGGAGCGCGCCAGCGGCTCGCGACAGCCGCGCAGGTGCCGGAAGACTATCGCCTGTGGCAACGCTTCCTAGGCCTCTACCCCTTTACCGCGATTGCGTTTTCGCGCGGCATCCGCAAGTACCAGGCCGAGATGAGCGCGACCTACGCCAAGCCCCTCGCGGAACTGCCTGAAAGCGGTGCCCTCACCCACTTCGCGCCGCCCGACGAACTGCCGGCGCTCGACGTCGGCGCGTTGTTGCAGCGGGCGCGCGACAACCCGCTCCGAGTGCCGCAGCCGAACGCGGACGATCTGGCCAGCCTGTTCGAGCGGTTCGCGCCGGTGTTCGCGATCGATGTCGCTAACGACGACGATCGCCTCGGTCGCATACGCTGGGGAGAAGCAGGCGCGGCCCTGGTGGACACCGGCGCGCCGACCGTATATCGCCTCGCCTCGCACACGCGCATCGGCGGACAAAGCCTGCTGCAGTTGAACTACGTGGTTTGGTTTCCGCGCCGACCCAAGCAGTCGAAGATGGACCTGTTGGGGGGCGAGCTCGACAGCATTATCTGGCGCGTCACGCTCGACGCCGACGGCGCTCCGCTCGCGTACGACACCGTGCATAGCTGCGGCTGCTATCACATGGTGTACCCGACTGCGCGCCTGACCGCAAAACCACCGCCGCCGACCCTGGCCGAGCGCCTGTTCGTGCCGCAGAGCGCGCCGACGCTCGCACCCGGTGAGCGCATCGTGCTGCGGGTGGCCGCGCGTACGCATTACGTCGAGCGCGTCACGACCGCTGCGGCGGGATCGTTCACTGACGCGGTGTGGTATCGCAACGCGGACTACGACGAACTGCGCTCGCTCGCCGCGGCCAATGGTGTGCGGCGCAGCCTGTTCGCGCCCGACGGATTGGTGCACGGCTCGGAACGCGGCGAGCGTGCACTGTTCTGGCCCATGGGCATCGCCAGCGCCGGCGCCATGCGGCAGTGGGGCCGCCACGCGACGGCGTTCGTTGGCACACGCCATTTCGACGACGTTGATTTGTTCGAGAAGACATTCGACCTGGCGCGGTAGGTTGCTTCCCACCCCCGGCCTGTTCGAAAACGCCTGCGACCCCGTAGAATGGATGTTTTGCCGGACGCCTGCACGGCACACGCCACGCCATCGGAGACCTCGACCATGATGAACGACGCCGCCATCATCCAAGCCCGTATCGACCTTGCCGCCGCCCTGCGTTGGGCTGCGCGCATGGGACTCAACGAAGGTATTTGCAATCACTTCAGCCTGACGCTGCCCGGCCATCCGGACATGTTCTTGATCAACCCGCAAGGTTTGCACTGGTCCGAGATCACTCCGGGCGACTTGGTCGTGCTGCACGAGAGCGGCGACATCGTCGCCGGCAAGCACAAGGTCGAATCGACCGCATTCTTCATTCACCTGGGGGTACATCGCAAAGCGAAGAAAGCGTGCGTGCTGCACACCCACATGCCGTACGCCACCGCGCTTACCGTGATTGAAGGCGGCAAAATCGAATGGTGCAATCAAAGCGCCCTGCGCTTTTACGGGCGGATCGCCTACGACACCGATCAATATACCGGTGTGGCGACGCACGAGTCCGAAGGCGAACGCATGGCGCGTGCGCTCGGCGACGGCGACGTGCTGTTTCTCGAACACCACGGAGTGATCGTATGCGGCCCGTCGGTCGCCTACGCCTTCGACGACCTCTACTATCTCGAGCGCGTTTGCAAGGTTCAGGTGTTGGCGCAGTCTACCGGCAAGAAACTGAAAATGACGCCCGAGCACCTGCGCGAGACCACCATGCGCGAGATCGGCAACGGACGTGAGCAATCCACCCTGCACTTCGATGCGCTCAAGCGCATGCTCGACCGCGACGAACCGGAGTGGGCGAGAATGGACTAGTATCCTGAGTCTGAAGTTCGCTCAATAAAAGATGCCAAGGATCGACGCTCTTATCCGGTTGTGATACCGGCTCTAGACGCACCATTTGCTCAACGAACTCCAGACTCAGGACACTAGGGAAGCGACGTAGAGTGACCTTGCGCGCGCTGCAGGCCGACATCACGACCCTCGCGGTGGATGTCATCGTCAACGCCGCCAACGCGAGCTTGCTCGGCGGCGGCGGGGTCGACGGCGCCATTCACCGCGCCGCCGGTCCTCAGTTGTTACAGGAATGCCGCAGCCTGGGCGGATGCGATCCGGGGGAGGCCAAGCTCACGCGTGGCTACCGCCTGTCGGCGCGCCATGTGGTGCATACGGTCGGACCGGTGTGGCGCGGCGGCGAACACGACGAAGCGGCGCTGCTCGCCTCTTGCTACCGCCGCTCGCTCGAGGTGGCCGCGGCGGCGGGCGCCAAGAGCATCGCCTTTCCGAGCATCAGCACCGGCGTCTACGGCTATCCCGTACACTTGGCCGCCCCGATTGCCGTCGCCAGCGTACGCGAGACGCTCGAGGCGCTCGAGGCGCTCGGCGGATTTTCGGAGGTGCTTTTTTGCTGCTTCTCCGCGAGCGATCTCGCGGTCTATCAGGCGCTGCTGCAAGCCCAGCCTTCTCCCGCGTCGACGTGACGGGTCGCCGCAGCCATCCGCATCGATGCCAGCCGATTCGCGTCCGCTGATCCTGCACGTCATCCATTCGCTTGCCACCGGCGGGCTGGAGAACGGCTTGGTGAACCTCATCAACCACATACCGGCAGCGCGTTTTCGTCACGCCATCGCTTGTATCGAGGACTATTCGGATTTTCGCGATCGTCTGGCGCGCACCGACACCGAGGTCATTGCCCTGCACCGCTCGCGGGTGGGCGTGTGGAACGTGCGCCGCGCGCTCTATCGCCTGTGCCGCGATCTGCGTCCCGCCATCGTGCATTCGCGCAACATGTCGGGATTGGACGCGCTGCTGCCGGCGCGGCTCGCCGGCGTGCCCCACAGGGTTCACGGCGAACACGGCTGGGACGTCGACAATCTCGGCGGCGATAAGTTGAAGCCGGCGCTGCTGCGGCGGCTGCACGCGCCATTGGTGGATCGCTACATCACGGTATCGAGAGATCTGCAGCGCTATTTGATCGATCGTGTCGGTATCGCAGCGGCGAAGATCACGCAGATCTACAACGGCGTGGACACGCAGCGGTTTTGCCCCCGCTCGAGCGCGGTCCGCGAGACTTGGCCGCCGGGTTTCGCCACGTCGGAGTCCACCGTCATCGGCACGGTCGGCAGGGCGCAGCCGGTCAAGGATCAAGCAAGCTTGCTGCGGGCATTTGCGGCGCTCGTCGACGACAATCCCGAGTGGCGGCGGCGCTTGCGCCTGGTGGTGGTGGGCGACGGCCCGCTGCTCGGTGAGTTGCAAGCCCTAGCGCGCGAGCTAGACATCGCCGAAAGCACCTGGCTGCCGGGCGCGCTGCGCAACGTGCCGGAGGTGTTGCGCGACCTCGACGTGTTCGTGCTGCCTTCGCTCTCCGAAGGCATCTCCAACACCATCTTGGAGGCGATGGCGAGCGGACTGCCGGTGCTCGCCACGGCGGCGGGCGGCAACGTGGAACTGATCGAAGCCGAGCGCTGCGGACGCTTCTTTCAGCCTGGCGAGGTCGACGCCCTCACCCGCTTGCTGCGCGAATACATTGCCGACCCCGCGCTGCGCCAGCGGCACGGCCGCGAGGCGCGTGCGATCGCCGCCGAGCGCTTCAGCCTCGCCGTCATGGTGAGCCGCTACCAAGCCGAGTACGAGAAACTCGCCGGCTGACGTAATCCGTTGGCGCACCCTACAGGGCAGCCATCCATCGCGTCGTGACGTAGGCTACGTCCCACGCACCTCCATCCCCCCCATCGAGGGGGGGATTATCCCGACTCGACGAGCTAAGCTTTCTTCCAGTCTCGCGCAACGCCGAAAGGGAAATCGCGACCTCTGGCGAACGGGTCGGCGCCGGCGAGCAAGGGAAGATTTTTAAGCCCTTTGCCATTCACACCCTACCTCCCATAGGCAAAGGGTTTTCTTTTGAGCTGGGCAGAGGCGAAGCGCGCGTCCCACACATCAGTCTGATTGGCGGCGTGCGAGGGAATCGGTCTACCGGCTGGCAACGCGGTTCCCGAAGCCACTCCCGCGCAGCTGGGGTGCGGGATCTTCGGGGCGGAAACCCGTTGCCAGTTTTTTTCGCCGCCGTGGGCTGATTGTCCGGAGCAACCCCTTCGGACGGGCAGGCCCGCCTACCGCCCGAAACGAAAGTTGCATCCTCACGCGGCCGAGCGGAGAAAAGCGCTGCTTACCCCTCGTTTTTCCGGGACTTAGGCTCGCCTGCCGCCGCGCATAGTCGGCGCGATGAGTCGACCACCGTATCTAAGGTGGTGGGACTCTCGCCTGACGAGCTTCGCGAACTCAAGCACGAGGACTTCATTGCGCGCGTCTTCTCGCAACCGGAGCACGTGCGCGACATGATCGAGGCCGCGCTGCAAACCGGTGAGACGGTCTCCGGCGACCTCGAGCTAGAGCAAGCCGGCAAACTCCGCGGCTGGGTGCATTGCCTGATTTCCGTCCAGTCGGCTGCGCCGCAATCGGATCTTTCGGGCGCCTGGCAAAGCGCGACCGCCATCGAGGGAGTGATCTACGATGTCACCGACCGCAAGACGAGAGAGCACGCCGTGCTGCATCGGCCGATCACGACGCTTTGACCGGCCTCATGAACCGCGCGGCGAGCAATGCTGCGATCGACGCCTCTATCGCCGAGGCGCTGTCGCGCGGCGCTTGGTTGAGCGTGTTGTGCCTCGACTTAGATGGCTTCAAGGCGGTGAAGGACAAATTCGGGCACCGCGCCGGCGACGAAGTGCTGCAGGCGTACGCCGGGCGCATAAAGCGCAGCGTGCGGCGAGGCTCGGACGTGACCGGCCGACTCGACGGCGATGAGTTCGTGATCGCATTGCGCGACTTCGGGCCGTTCGATCTGGCGTTGTGCGACACCGCCGCGACACTTTTGCAAGCGCTGCAAGCTTCGATTCAACTCAGGAGCGGGGAGCGGATCGAGATCGGCGCAAGCACAGGCATCGCCTGCGTGCCGACACACGGCGAAAACCGCTCGAGCGTCACGCACGCGACCGAGGTGGCCATGTACGAAGTCAAGCGCAGCGGAAAGAACAGCTTTGCGCTGGCGCTGCCGTTTGCCGCCTCGTGTTCCGTCTCGGGCGAGTCGTCGACCCAGGAAGCATCGCGTCCGGCGCCTGCACCCGAACAGCGCGCGCTAGCGGTCGAACGTTGACCGGCCTGCGGTGCGCAGGGCGCGCCCTACGCGGCCTCGAGCGGCGGCTCGTCGGCGAGCGCGACGCCGATCATGCTGTCACGCGTGACGAGCTTCGCGAGCGCGACTTCGCTCCATCCCGCGGTGCCTTGCGGGCGCAGCGGCATCACTAGATAGCGCATGTCGGCCGTGCTGTCGTGCACGCGCACTTCGATATGATCGGGAATGACGGTGCCAAATTCGCGCAACACGGCGCGCGGCTCGCGCACGGCACGGCTGCGGTAGTTGCGGCTCTTGTACCAGTCGGGCGGCAAGCCGAGCAGCATGCGCGGATAGCAAGAGCACAACGTACACACGATCACGTTGTGCACGCGCTCGGTGTTCTCCAGCACCAGCAGGTTGGTGGGCCCGATGTCGATACCGAGTTCGGCCGCAGCGGCGCTGCCGTTGGCGAGCGCACGCGCCTTGAACGCTGGATCGATCCAAGCGCGCGCCACCAGCCTCGCGCCCGCTTCGGGGTTGCGCCCGTCCATCAGCTCGATTTCGCGGCGCACGTCGTCGGCACGGAACACGCCCTTTTCGATCAGCAGTTCACGCACCGCGATTTCCATCCGCTGGTAGTAACCGAGATGCTCAGGTGCGTCGGGCGCGTGATCGTGGGGGTGGGCGTGGTCGGCCATGTCGGTTCCCCTTAATACTCTATTGGGTAATGCTACAAAGGGCGCATCTGGATGCGGGTGCTGTCGATATACCCCTACTCATTCGGCTCCAGCCAGTGCTGATAGATCTCAATCTCGACGTGGTCTTGCGCCGGCCCGAGATAGTCGGGCCACACCTCACGCTGACGAAAGCGGACCCGGTACAGCGGCTGCCGCGGCGTGCCGGGCCGGTTGTAGGCCAGCTCTTCGGGATTGGCAAACGCGCCGCAGAGGCGCTCGATCACGCCCGCGTGGCCCCGGATGTACCAAGGCGTGCGCACATGCCCCAGGGGGAAAGTGCGCCGCACGCGCACCCGGTCACCCGGCTTGAAGCGCGCGTCGAATTGCCCCGGCTCGCTCATGATTTCGCGCGCGCCTCGATTTCGGCCAGCTTGCGGCCGAGTTCGTCAACGCTGATAACGCCGCGCTGAATCAGGGTCTGACAGATGGCGTGCATCCAGCGCTCGTAGTAGGTCATCTTGTCGTACGCCTCGGCACCAAGGCTTTCGATATTGCGTCGCAACTCGTCGGTGCGCACTAGTTGCCGGCTCTTGTGCCCGAGCAACATCATGAGGGCGTCGACCCGCTTCTCCCACAGCGCGTAGTCATGCTCGCTAGGCTCTACTTTGCCGGCAGGCAGTCCGCCCATGTCGTGATGGCTGCGCATCGGATTCACTTCGTGGAATATTCTGCTCGATAATAACGCAAACCCCGAGGGGCGGGTTGCCCCATCGTCAACAGAGGACGCCCATGCCCGCAACGATACTCGATTGTGCCAACGCACTTGCCGCCAAAACCATCACCAGCCGCGCGCTGGTCGAACAAGCGCTCGCCAAGATCGACGCTCCGGGCGAAGGTCCGCGCGTGTTTATCAAGGTGTACCGCGAAGCGGCGCTCGCCGCGGCCGACGCCTGCGACCGGATGCGCGCGCACGCCGTTGTGCCCTCGCCGCTGGCAGGCATTCCGATTTCCATCAAAGACCTGTTCGATGTCCGCGGCGATGTCACCTTGGCGGGGTCGAAGGCGCTCAAGGGCAGCGCGCCGGCGAGCGACGACGCGACCATCGTCAAGCGCTTGCGCGCTGCAGGGGCAGTCATCATCGGCCGAACCAACTTGAGCGAGTTTGCCTTCTCGCCGATCGGCATCAATCCGCACCACGGCACGCCCCTTGTCGTCAAGTCGCAACTCCACTTTCACCT
>CAZILI010000060.1:12982-13207 GCA_964539965.1 uncultured Burkholderiales bacterium
CGGCCGATCGCGCGCGCGTGCCCGGCGGCTCGTCGTCCGGGGCGGCCGTGTCGGCGGCCGACGGCATGGCGCTTGCGGGCATCGGTTCCGACACGGCAGGCTCGTGCCGCATCCCGGCCGCGTTCTGCGGCACGGTGGGCTATAAGCCGACCCAGTATCGCGTGCCGCGCGATCGCACCTGGCCGCTATCGACTACCCTCGATTCGGTCGGTCCGCTGGCGATGA
>CAZILI010000061.1:0-13195 GCA_964539965.1 uncultured Burkholderiales bacterium
GCGAAGCGCGTGGCGAGCAATTCGGCGTGCTCGCGGTCGAAGCGCTCGACCGCCTCCGGCAAAAGGCTGGGGCCGATGCCGGCGCTGGCGCGGATTCTGCCCCGCCAAGCTTGGTGCGAATAGGGCACGTCGACATCGAAGCTGAAGGTGCGCAGTTCGGTGAAGCCGACCACGGACAGGCCGGGCAAGAAGCGCGGATGGATTCCTACCCCACCGCCCAACTTCCACTGTGAATTATGCGCGACGATCAGCTGCTCGGTCGCCTCGACCACGTTACCCGGCAACGGCAGCCAATCGAAATGCGCGATCACGAGCTTGCCACCGCGCTTGAGCAATCGATACGCCTCGGCGGCGGCCTTGGACCGATGAAACCAATGCCAACACTGGCCGGCGCTTACGACGTCGAAGGCCTCACTCGCCAGCCCGGTGTCCTCGGCGGCGCGTTCGTAGAACGCGATGCTCACGCCGAGTTCCTCGGCCATCACCTTGGCTTGCTCCAGCATCTCGCCTGAGACGTCGATGCCGGTCACCTCGCAGCCAGCGAGCGCGAAGCTGCGCGCGAGCGTGCCGGTGCCGGTGCCGAGGTCGACCAAGCGCTGACCCGGTACGCCCACGCCGAAGCGCTTCAGTTCGTCGAACAGTTCCGGCGGAAATCCGGCGCGGTGCTTGCGATAGTCATCGGCGCGCTTGCCGAAATCGACATATTCCACGGGCCGGGGATACCTATAGCGACTCGACGAACTTGACCAGTGCCTCGCGCTCGGCCTTGGGCATGCCGCGAAAAGCCTCTTGCGCCACTTGCGCTTCACCGCCGTGCCAGAGAATCGCTTCGACCACGTCGCGCGCGCGGCCGTCGTGCAACAAATCGCTGTGTCCGTTGACCCGTCGCATGAGGCCGAGGCCCCACAGCGGCGGCGTACGCCACTGCCGGCCGTCGGCGGCAAAGTCCGGCCGACCGTCGGCGAGCGCTTCGCCCATATCGTGCAGGAGCAAATCGGTGTACGGCCGAATCGTGAGGTCGGCCGCCTGAGGGATCGCCGTGCGCGCGCCGGTGCGCAGTTCCGGCACGTGACAGGCCGAGCAATGGGCGCGCGTGAATAGCTCTTCGCCGCGCTTGACTTGCGCGTCGTCTGCATTGCGTCGCGCCGGCACCATGACCGCTTGCAGATACAAGGTGACGCCGTTGAGCCGGCTCGGCAGCACCTCGGGCAACATGTCGCCGCCGCAGCCCCCGCCTTGGCCGCCGCAGTTGGTGGTGGTCGGATCGCTCGCACACGCACTCTGCACAGACGGGCAGTTCTCGTCTTTGAACACGGCCGAAGTCGCGCCGATGTCGTTGAGAAATGCGGCGGCGATCTGGTGCCGCAAGCTCGGCTGATTCGCCTTCCAGCCGAAACGGCCAAGCGCTAACTTGTTGGCCTCGTAGTCCCACACATAATTCGGCTTGCCGCGCAGGCCGCGCTGCTCCTGCTGCCGAGCCAGTTCGAGAATCGCCTCCTCCGGCACCGCCTCCAGCAGGCCCAACCCGTACAAGGCGGGCGCGGAGCGCGCCGAGGTCATCACGTCGGCGCCCAACTCGCCGAACTGCAGGGCGCCGAATTCGATCTTGGGCGCTCGCAGAGCCACTTTCTCGCCGTCTGCGAAGCCGACCTCGCGCGCTTGATAGGTAATCACCGCCTTGCCCTCGCGCGGGACGCGGCTCGCGATGCTGCGATTCTGCAGTTGGTCGCCATAGCTCGGATGTCCCTTGGGGGCGCCGTGCTCTCCTTCGCCCGCCACGCTCAAACGCACCACCATGCCGCGCTGCGCCTCTTGGCCGTGCTCGGGCGCCCTCGAGCGTCCGTTGTTGGCATGGCAAGCGGGACAGCTCACTTCGTTAAAGGTGGGCCCCAAGCCCCACACGCCTTCGATCTCGTTGCGCAACGACCAGAAGTCGTTGAACTTGCGCCGCCCGCCGCTCACCATGTCGGCTTGATCGGCGTCGGCCAACTTGACCGTCATCGCGTAGGCGTTAACGCCTTGCTCCAGGGTGATGAATGCCGCCTCTCGCTCGCCCGACTCGGCGGCTTGGGCCGGCGACAAGCACGCCGCCAGAGCGAGTGCGCCCGCCGCGAGAATGGTGCGGTGAGGAGGGATCTTGAATGCGGCGAAGCCGTTGTTGTTCGTATGCATGGCGAGCCGGATGTCCAGCGGCTGCGCCATTGTACTCGCGCTACGCGCCTGGGCGCTCAAGCGAGCCGGTCAAGCGTCGCCTAGATAGACCACGCCTTGTTCGATCTTGACCGGGTAGGCGCGGGCGCAGCCGTTGTCGGGCGCTTGCGCTTGTCCGCTGTCGAGCTGGATGATCCATTGATGCAGCGGACAAGAGACTTTTCTGCCGAACACGATGCCTTGCGACAGCGGCCCGCCCTTGTGCGGGCACTTGTCGCGCAGGGCAAACACTTCGTCCGCGGCAGTGCGAAACACCGCGACGTCGCCGTCGGGGCGCTTCACCACCCTGGCGCCGAGCGCAGGTATGTCGCTGAGCCGGCAGACGGCGATCCAGCCGGTCGGGCTCGCGCGCGTGTGAATGGGGGCTTCGATGGTAGCGGTCATAGGAAGCAGAATTCGCGTATGGATGGGAGTATCACGCAATAAGGCGCATCTGGATGCGGTCTATGGGCTAGTACTATCATGGGTATTAACCTAGACCACCAAGCTCTCGAACTCGCGGCGGTGCTCGCCGCGAACGCGCTCTTGCCAGGGATCGGCTTCGCCTTCGAGCGCGAAATTGAGTCGGGCGTACAACTCGCGCCGGCTGTCGTGATCTTCGACCACGCGGCGCTTCACGTACTCCAGACCGACGCGCTGCACCCAATGCACCGTGCGATCGAGATAGCGCGCTTCTTCTCGGTACAGCTGCAAGAAAGCGCCGGCGTACTCCAGCACTTCGTCCGCGGTTTTGACTTTGACCAAGAACTGGGCGACCTCCGTCTTGATGCCGCCGTTGCCGGCGACGTAGATCTCCCAGCCTGAATCGACACCGATCACACCGAGGTCTTTCACCGCCGACTTGGCGCAGTTGCGCGGCGGTGGTCACGCCGCCGACGATGCGGTCGTCGCGGCGAGATCGAGCCGTTTCAACGGCCCAAATTCGGCGACCCCGCGCCGCCGACTCGGTATCGGCCGAACATTCCGAATTGGCTGGAGAACGTGATTCCGAAAGCGGTGGCGCGCGAGGCCAAGTCTCGCTTCGAGACCGCCGACGAGTTCTTGCACGCGCTGGAGCGCGGCTCGGCCCGCCCGTTGCCGGCGCCGCGCCCGACTCCGCTCGCCGAACGCGATCCGCTCACCTTGTGGCGCACGATCGCGATCGTGTCGATCGTCCTCAGTATCTTGCTGTTGTACCGACTCTTGGCGCAGTAGCCCGCGCTCCTCCTGGTTCTTTCTTGCCGGGCCGAAGCGGTATGCAACTCGAGCAAGCACTCGACCACGGTACGCGTCGCCGGTGTGCGCGCCTCCCGTACAATGCGCTCCTGACCGACTTCGTCACACCACGTGATCACACTCAGGCAGCTCACTCTCGCGCGCGGGGCAAAAGTCCTGTTAAGCGATGTGGACCTTACGCTGCATCCGAAGCAGCGGGTCGGCGTGGTCGGCGCCAACGGCACCGGCAAGTCGAGCCTGTTCGCGCTGCTGCGCGGCGAATTGCATCAAGACGCGGGCGATCTCGACATGCCGCCGCGGCTCGCCATCGCGAGCGTGGCACAGGAAACTCCGGCGATCGAGCGTCCCGCCATCGAGTACGTGCTCGACGGAGACGAACGGCTACGCAGCATCGAGCGCGACATCGCCGCAGCCGAGCAAGCCGGCGACGGACAGCGCTTGGCCGCGGCGCACGCCGCCTTCGAGGAGATCGACGGCTACGCCGCGCGCTCGCGCGCGGCGCGCGTGATGCACGGCCTGGGTTTCGCGCACGACCGATTGCAGCAGTCTGTCGCGGCCTTCTCCGGCGGTTGGCGCGTGCGGCTCAATCTGGCGCGCGCGCTGGCGCGCTACTCCGACTTGCTGTTGCTGGACGAGCCGACCAATCACTTGGACCTCGACGCCGTGCTGTGGCTGGAAGAGTGGCTGCGCGCCTATCCGGGCACCTTGCTGGTGATCTCGCACGATCGCGACTTCTTGGACGGTGTCGCGCAAACCATCTGGCATCTCGAGGATCGGCAAGTCAAGCGCTACAGCGGCAACTACAGCGCCTTCGAGGCGCAGCGCTCGGCGCAGTTGGCGCTGCGACAGGCGATGTACGACAAGCAGCAGCGCGAAGTCGCGCATCTGCGCTCGTTCATCGACCGCTTTCGCGCCAAGGCGACCAAGGCGAAAGCCGCACAGAGCCGCATCAAGGCGCTGGCGCGCATGGAACTCATCACCTCGGCGCACGTCGATTCGCCGTTCGAGTTTCACTTTCGCGCGCCGCAAGCGAGCTCGCGCTCGCTCGCCAAGCTCGATCGCGTGGCGGCAGGCTACGGCGCGACGGCGGTGCTGCGCGAGGTGAATCTCGAGATCGAAAGCGGCATGCGGCTCGCGCTGCTCGGACCCAACGGAGCAGGCAAGTCCACCCTGATCAAGTTGCTCGCTGGCGTGTTGCCGCCGCTCGCGGGCGAGCTCGCCTTGAGCAAGCATCTCACCATCGGCTATTTCGCCCAGCATCAACTGGAGCAATTGCGTGCGGACGACACGCCGCTCGCCCATCTGCGCCGCCTCGAGCCGAGCGTACGCGAGCAAGAGCTGCGCGATTTTTTGGGCGGCTTCGACTTTCGCGGTGACGCGGTCGAAGCGCCGATCGGGCCGCTGTCCGGCGGCGAGAAAGCGCGCCTCGCGCTCGCCACGATTATTTGGCGCCGACCCAATCTGCTGTTGCTCGACGAGCCCACCAATCATCTCGATCTGGAGATGCGCCACGCGCTGAGCGTCGCCTTGCAGGAGTACGAGGGCGCGCTGGTGCTGGTGTCGCACGATCGCCATCTGCTGCGCACCACCGCCGATCGCTTCTTGCTGGTCGCCGACGGGCAAGCGCAGTGGTTCGACGGCGACCTGGAGGACTATCGCGACCGGTTGCGTCAAACGCGCGAGGACGCCGACGGCGCCGCGCCCAAGTCAGCCGGAGAGTCGCGCCGCGAGGCGCGCCGTCGAGAAGCCGACGAGCGCCAGCGCTTGTCGCAGCAACGCAAACCGCTGCAGATGGAGAGCGCCAAGCTCGAAGCGCGCATCGATGCGCTCACGCGCGAGAAGTCGGCGCTGGAGGCAGCCCTCGCCGATCCGCTGCTGTATGCGGAAGAGCGCAAGCAAGAAATGAAGTCCTTGCTCCTCAGGCAGGCCGAGGTGAGCGAGGGCTTGAGCGAGGCGGAGGAGCGCTGGCTCGAGGTGCAGGCCGAGCTAGAGGCGTCGCTGCGCTCACCCGCATAGCCGATCGCTGTGCGAAGCGCGCATTGCGATTGCCGCCGCGCTGCCCGGCCCATACAATCGCAGCATGAATAGCGAGGCTCCGTTGGTCGAAATCGACGATCTGCACTTCGCCTACGGCGACAACCGTGTGCTGAGGAGTGTCAATCTCAGTATCCCGCGCGGCAAGCTGGTAGCGGTGCTGGGGGCAAGCGGCTGCGGCAAGAGCACCTTGCTGCGCTTGATCGGCGGACAGTTGAAGCCGCAGCGTGGCCATGTCAGATTCGCCGGCGAAGTCGTCGACCAGCTCGACGAAGAAGCGCTGTACCGCTTGCGGCGCAAAATGGGCATGATGTTTCAAGCCGGCGGGCTGTTCACCGATATGTCGGTGTACGACAACATCGCGTTCGCGCTGCGCGAGCACACCGATTTGTCGGAGGACTTGATCCGCGCCCTCGTTCTCATGAAACTCCAAGCGGTCGGCCTGCGCGGCGCGCATCGGCTCATGCCGAGCGAGCTGTCGGGCGGCATGGCGCGCCGCGTCGCGCTGGCGCGCGCCATCGCGCTCGATCCGATGTTGATCATGTACGACGAGCCGTTCGCCGGGCTGGATCCGATTTCGCTCAACGTCATCGCCAACTTGATCCGGCGCTTAAACGACGCGCTCGGGGTTACCTCGGTCGTGGTGACCTACGACGTGTCGGAGTCGCTCAAAGTAGTCGACTACGTGTACCTCATCTCCGAAGGCAAGGTCATCGCGCAAGGCCCCGCGCAAGAAATGCTCACTTCGAGCGACCCCTACGTGCGTCAGTTCGTGCATGCCGAGCCGGATGGGCCGGTGCCGTTTCATCATCCGGCGACGCCGTACGCCGATACCTTGCGCCTCAAGGCGGCGCCGGCGGACTCGCGCGCTTAGGGGGTATGTGGTGTAGGACGCTGTGTGGATGCGGGTTTGACCGTGGTAACTAGGGGGAGTAGCGATGTGGCGCTACGGAGTCAAGGTCGCGCTGACCGCGGCGATAGTGGTCGCTGTCAGCGAACTCGCCAAGCGCAGTTCGCTTTGGGCAGCGCTGCTCGCCTCGTTGCCGCTCACCTCGCTGTTGGCGCTCGTCTGGCTCTACTTAGACACCGGCAGCACTGATGCCGTGGCCGGTCTTTCGCGCAGCATCTTCTGGCTGGTGCTGCCGTCCCTGCCGCTGTTTGTCGTACTTCCCGCGATGCTGCGATCGGGCTGGCCGTTTTGGCTGAGCCTTGCCGTCGGCTGCGGCACGACCGTAGCCGCCTACTGGGTGATGGTCGCGGCGTTGACGCGCTTGCAGGTAAAGCTCTAGCGCGATTGGCCCCTCGGCGGCGGCAACAGCCGCCAGGGCGGCCGCTTGATCTCTCTCACGGCTTGTGTGACCGCGTCGATAGCGGCCGTGCGCGCGTAGCTGCTGCGCCAGGCGAGCGCGATGCGGCGTGAGGGCGCGGGCGCGGCGAAGGCGATCACGTTCAATAGCGGCGATCGATAGCGCGGCGCGTTGGCGCTCGCCGGCAGCACGGTGATGCCCAGACCCGAGGCGACCATGTTGCGGATCGTCTCCAGTGAATTGCCCGACTGCGGTTCATTACCGTGACGCACGCCCGGGCAAGCTTCGGCCACCTGATTGGCGAAACAATGGCCCTCGCCCAACAGCAGGACGCGCTCGCTTTGCAGCGCGCTTGCGACGGCACGCTTGGCGCGCGCGAGCGCGTGCCCCTTGGGCACGACCAGTTCGAAGTCCTCGTCGTACAGCGCGCGTGTGAGGATGCCCGGGGCGGCGAACGGCAGCGCCAGCACGGCGATGTCGATGCGGCCCTCTTTGAGCAGGCGCTCCAGATTGGCGGTGGTGTTCTCCTCGACTTCCAGCGGCATGGCCGGCGCGAGCGCCTTCAACGTTGGGATGAGATCGGGCAACAGGTACGGACCGACCGTATGGATGAGTCCGAGCTTGAGCGGACCCGCCAGCGGATCCTGGCCGGTGAGCGCGACGGCCTTGACGCGCTCGACCTCCTCCAGCGCGCGCTGCGCCTGCGCCACCACTTGCGCGCCCGCCGGCGTCAAGCGCACTTCTGTCTTGCCGCGCTCGAATAGGCGCACACCCAACTTTTGCTCCAAGTGCTTGATACCCAGGCTGAGCGCCGGCTGGGTCACGAAGCAGCGCTCCGCCGCGCGACGGAAGTTCTTCTCCTTCGCCACGGCGATGGCGTAGCGCAGTTCGTTCAGGGTCAATCTGGGCTCCGGCAGTGATAGGTATTATTAATTATACCGGTCACGATAAACAATTGGATTTATCGCTGCGCGGGACGCAGAATGCCAGCGTGACCACCACGACAAGGAGCCGCAACGTGACCCGAAGCGCAACCGAAGCAAGCGCAACCGAAGCAAGCGCCGCCTGGCAGGCCGTGCTCGAGACACTCGCCGCGCTCGCCGCGACGCATTGAAACCCATCAACTCGAAAGGAGCCTCACATGACATCGTCTGACTATCTCACCACCGCCGCGGGCATACCCGTGCCGGACAATCAGAATTCGATTAGCGCCGGGCCGCGCGGTCCGCTGTTGCTGCAGGATTATCACCTCATCGAGAAACTGCAGCACTTCAACCGCGAGCGCGTGCCGGAAAGAGTGGTGCACGCCAAGGGCTCGGGCGCCCACGCCACCTTCACCGTCACGCGCGACATCACGCGCTACACGCGCGCCAAGCTGTTCGAGCGCGTCGGCAAGCAAACGCCGGCGTTCGTGCGCTTCTCCACCGTCGGCGGCGAGCAAGGATCGGCGGACACCGAGCGCGATCCGCGCGGCTTCGCGGTGAAGTTCTACACCGAAGAGGGCAATTGGGATTTGGCCGGCAACAACACGCCGGTGTTCTTCATCAAGGACCCGAGCAAGTTCCCAGACTTCATCCACACGCAAAAGCGCGATCCGCAGACCCATCTCAAGTCGCCGACCATGATGTGGGATTTCTGGTCGCTGTCGCCCGAATCCCTGCATCAAGTGACCATATTGTTCTCCGATCGCGGCACGCCGGACGGCTATCGCCACATGAACGGTTACGGCAGCCACACCTTCAGCAGCGTGAATGCGGCCGGCGAGCGCTTCTGGGTGAAATGGCACTTCAAGACCATGCAAGGCATCAAGAACCTATTGCCGCAGGACGCCATGCGCTTGGCGGGGGAAGACCCCGACTACGCGCAGCGCGATCTGTTCGCCGCCATCGCGCGCGCAGACTATCCCAGCTGGCGCGTATGCGTGCAGGTCATGACCGAGGCCGAGGCGGCGAGCTATGCGATCAACCCGTTCGACTTGACCAAGGTGTGGCCGCACAAGGACTACCCGCTGATCGAAGTCGGCATCATGCAGTTGAACCGCAACCCGGACAACTATTTCGCCGAGGTCGAGCAGGCGGCTTTTTCGCCGGCCAATGTCGTGCCGGGCTTGGGCTTCTCTCCAGACAAGATGCTGCAAGGCCGTATCTTCGCCTATCACGACGCGCACCTGTACCGCATCGGCACTAACTATCAGCAATTGCCGGTGAATCGGCCGCAGTGCCCGTATCACACCAATCAGCGAGACGGGGCGATGCGTTTCGACGGCAACTACGGTGCGACTCCGCACTACGATCCGAATAGCTCGCGCACGCCCAGCCAAGCGCCGCAATTCAGGGAGCCGCCGCTCGCGCTGTCGGGCGAGGCCGACCGCTACGATCATCGTATCGGCGACGACCCGTACACTCAGCCCGGCAACTTGTACCGTCTCATGAGCGCGGCCGAACGTGACCGTCTCACCAGCAACATCGCCAACGCCATGCGCGCTGTGCCCGAGGCGATACAGGCGCGCCAAATCGCGCACTTCCAGCGCGCCGACGCGCAGTACGGCGACTCGGTGGCGCGCAAGGTGGGCGTCGTGCTCAAAGTGGCCGCCTAGTCACCGATCAGGCGAGACCTACGCCGGCGAGCCGCGAGGCTCGCCGGCGTTCTACAATCCCTGCAGAAAAAAGAAAGGCCCGCGAACTTGCGGGCCAAAACAGGAGGAGGCTCTCGTGGTATTGCGGCAACGATGCTAAGCGCTCGGGTTAGGCCGATGGCGGCAAGCCCGCAGACCGTTGTCCCCGGCCTTTGCCGTTCAGCGGGTACTCCTATATGTACGCCGCTATAGCCCGCACCTGGACTAGTCTGTAAGGGATATACCCCCATGGTCGAGACACTGAGCTTTCTCTCCGCCGCGCAGCTTGCACGCTTGATCCGGCGCAAGAAAATCGGCTGCCTGGAACTGCTCGAACACTACTGGCGCCGCTGCGAACGGCACAACGCGCGCCTGAACGCCGTCATCGCGTTCGACCTCGACGCCGCGCGCAAACGCGCACGCGCCGCCGACCGAGCGGCAGCCAAAGGGGCTTGGTCGGGCCCGCTGCACGGGGTGCCGATGACGGTGAAGGAATCGTTCGATGTCGCCGGCTTGGCGACGACTTGGGGCTTGAGCGAATACCGAGGTCAGATCGCCACGCGCCACGCGCTGGCGGTCGAGCGGCTGCTCGCCGCCGGCGCCAACGTGTTCGGCAAGACCAACGTGCCGGTCTTGCTCGCCGACTGGCAGACCTTCAACCCGATCTACGGCACGACCAACAACCCGTGGGACGTCACGCGCGTGCCGGGCGGCTCCTCGGGCGGCGCGGCGGCGGCATTGGCAGCGGGGTTGACGGGCTTGGAGCTCGGGTCGGACATCGGCGCCTCGATTCGCAATCCGGCCCACTACTGCGGCGTGTACGGCCACAAGCCGACCTACGGCATCGCTCCGACGCGCGGGCAAGCGTTGGCAGAAAGCGTGGCGGCGCCGGACATCGCCGTGATCGGTCCGATGGCGCGCAGCGCGGACGACCTCGTCACCGCGCTCAAGATCATCGCCGGGCCCGATGAAATCGACGCGGCCGGTTATCGTCTGCGGCTACCTGCGCCGCGCCAGCGCGCCTTGCGCGATTTCAAGGTTGCGATCATGACCACGCAGGCCACCGCCGAAGTGGATGAAAGCGTGCAATCGCAGCTGCGCGCGCTGGCGGAATTCCTCGCCAAGCGCAAGGTCAAGGTGAGCCTCGATGCGCGACCCGCTTTCGACCCCGAGGAGGCGCATCGTGTCTTCATCGCGCTGCTGCGCGCGGCCACCAGCGGCCGACAATCGGATAGCGCATTCGAAGGGCTACTCGAAGCCAAGCGCTCGCTGGCGACACAAGACCGGGGCTACTTCGCGCAGATGGTGCGCGCAAACACCATGTACCACAAGGATTGGCACGCCTACAACGAGCAGCGCCACCGCATGCGCCTGGCGTGGGCCGCGTTCTTCGAACACTACGACCTACTGCTGTGCCCCCCCGCGGCCACGGCCGCCTTCCCGCACAATCAGCAGGGCGAGCGCTGGGAACGCATGGTCACCGTGAACGGCAAGCCGCAACCTTCAACGACGCAGATGTTTTGGGCCGGCTATTCCGGCATGGCGTATCTGCCATCCACCGTCGCCCCGCTTGGGACGACAGCGGAGGGCTTGCCCGTCGGCGTGCAGATCATCGGCCCGCAATACGCCGACCTCACCTGCATCGGCTTCGCCCGCTTGCTGCAACGGGAGTATCGCGGCTTCACGCCGCCGCCGGGGTTCGACTAGCGCGCGTCTGCGTATGCAGCGGCCGACCGGCTTCCAGCGGTAGGCTCTTCGGGCGAAACGGCGGCTCGTTGATGTCGGCGCGCCCGACGCCGGCGCCCGAAATGAACCTCGCATGGTGGCCGAGCACCTCGCGCACCTTTTCATAGCGCGCGCAAGCCCCCTCCTTCGGGTACCGACGCAGCTGCGCCACCGGGCCCTCGCGCTCGCGCATCGGGCACGGGTCGGTCAGGTTCTCGGTGATGTACGGATCGATATCGAGTTCGGGAATGTTGCTGACGGTGCTATGCATTGGGTCCGCGAGGATATCGTTTGGCCCGCCGGGCGCGAACGGCACGATCAACCTGATGGGCCGCACGGGGTAAGTTTCGCCAAGCGCGGGCGGCGTGGCTAGCGCGCCGGCACACAGAGCGAACAACGCGATGACCGCGCGCGTCTTGGACGCGAGGACGAAGCGAACGAACGAAGACACCGGTCTCATGGGTTACCTCTACAGTTTCTTTAGAAACGCCAGCAAGCCCTCGATCTCACCCTGCGGAATCGGAACGATGCCGCAGGTGCCTTGCGCGCAGCCCTCGCCGTTCGGCCCCGGCGGCGCGAAGAAGCCTTGCGCGTTGTCGAGAAATTCAATGAAGCCGAACAACGCCTGATATTGCTTGATCACATCCTCCAACGTCGCCGCGGAATTGTCGTGAAAGTAAGGCGCGGTCTTGCTGATGCCGAATAGCGTCGGCACATCGAAGCGGCCGAAATCGCGGATGTCGCCGCTGATCAAGCCGCGCCCCGGGTCGGAGGTCACCACCGTGGTTGTGGCGCCGTTGGGCAGCGTCACCAGATAGGTGCGCTGCGGCAAGTCCGCCGAGGGCAGGTCGACGAAAAACGGCCCGGGCGGACGCGGCGTTTGCGTGAAGATGTTGACGAACGGCTGCGCGCCCAGCGCCGGCCCGCGTTGTGCAACCGGCAAGAAGCGCGCGTCGCTATTGACGGTGAGCGTCGGCCCGCGATGGCAAGACGCGCAGAACTTCTCGAAGGTAGCTTTGCCGGCTTGCTCCAGCGTCGTCAGTGGCGGCGTCGGCTCGGGCGTCGCCGCGCCCTGTTTCAGCGCCTTGGCGAGCTTGCGCACGTGCGATGAAGAGAACAAGTGGCGTTGAAAATCGCGCAGCCGCCGCAGGATCTTGTCCTTCGGCGCATCGGTGGCTTCCGAGTGCTCCAGTATCGCGGCGCGCGCTTGATCCTCCAGCGTGCCCAAGCGCCCGTCATTCTGGTACGGCGCCGTAAGCCCGGCGTTTCTCACACTCGGCACGGCGCGCCAAAGCGTCACGCTGGTGGCCGCTGGGTCGTCCGCCAGCTTGACATTCGGCGGCAGCGACAGCCTCACGCGCACCAGCGCCTTGGTGCGCAGCGTGGTGAAGTCTTGCATGAAATCGTCGGCGTCGATCGAGCGGAACAGCGGATCGTCGGCGTGCGCATCGTACTTGCGCCGCGCTTGCAGAGCCTGATAGCGCGCCTCAACTGTCGCCGGCGTCAGCGCGAAATTGTCTTCCGGCCGGTGGCAAGTCGCGCACGAGCGTCCGTTGCCGTGCCGATGAGGCCTAAAGAACTCGATCGCATCCCTGAGCTTGCCGTCGAACACAAACTGCGGCGGGTTTGCGGGAGCGAGGGCGACAGCCTCGGGTTCTGCGGCGGCCGTATGGGTCGCCACGAGTGCGATCAATCCCAATTTGAAAGCGGTACGCATAGTCGTCTCTCATTTCTGCGGTTGGCGTAAGGCAGCGATCGCCTGCGCACCCGCCTCGCTGAAGCGCACCGAGCGCGTACCGTCGAAGCGGGTGAGCTGCACTTGTTCGATCGGCAAATCGTCGCGCGCACTGGTTTGCAGACGGACTTCGGGCAGAAACAGGTGCGGCAGTCGTTGAGTCATCGTCATCTCCGTAGCACGGACAGTTAACAATCGCGAGCGATGAGTCTGACGGATATTGGCTTGCGCGACTTCCGGAGAAGTGCGATTTGTGTCGGAATAGTCCGGTTCCTTAGCGCAACCGCCGGTAGTTTGCGGGCGTGGTACCGGTGAGTTTGCGAAACGCGTCGGTGAAGTGCGACTGGCTGGAAA
>CAZILI010000062.1:0-12137 GCA_964539965.1 uncultured Burkholderiales bacterium
AGGGCAGCGTCAACAAGAAGAAGACTCGGTAGTCCCTGAAGCACCTCTTCCTTGATCGTCCTGGCTTTGTTGGTTTTGGCCATCAAGTGTGCCCTCAAATATCCAGCGCATCCAGCGAGTCCATCAGCTTGTCGAAACCGCCGAGCGCCTCGATCAACGCCTTCTCCTCGTCGCTTAACTCGCGCTCGGCCAGCTTGCGCAGCCACTCCTCCGGAATGACCGCATTCAGAATGTCCCCCAAGTTGGTGATACCCTTGAAGTACTCGCCGAAGGCGCGATCGAACTTATCGAAGTGGGCCTCGTTCTTGACCAGACAGGTGCGCGCTAGGTAGTAGAAGTCATCGACGTTGCCGTACACCACACGCGCGCGCAGTGCTTCGAGCAGGGCGAGAAATTCCTTGATCGAGACCGGCACGCCCCACTTCTTGATGGTGAAGAAAAAATCGATCAGCATGTGGCCATTATGCCGTAGGCGGCGACAACCTATCGGGTAGTAGCTTGCGCAACAAAGACAGGCCAGCCAGCGTCAAACCGATGCCGACGAGTTGCATGGCGAAGCCCGGCAGTTCGATGCTCGGCGCGTTGGGAAAGCGGTCGGACTGCTCGGTCGAAAGCGTCCAGGCGAGCGCATTCAGGTTGTAGAAGGCGTGCGCCAAGATCGAGGGCAACAGCGACTGCGTTTTGACGTATAGCCAAGCAAGCAGCAGGCCGATGACGAACGCGGTGAGCGCCTGATACACATTCAAGTGCGCCAGTGCGAACAGCAGCGCCGACATGACGATGGCGCGCTGCGGCGCGTACTGGCGCAGAAAGCTGCGCAGGAAAATCCCGCGGAACAGCATCTCTTCGAGCACTGGAGAGACGATGCACAGAACGGCGAAGGTGAGCGCGCCCGCGTTCATGATGTCTTTAAACACTTCGAGCTGTTGCGCCGAAGGCGGAAACCACTGAATCACTACGCTTTCCAGATCGATCAGCAAGACGCTGACGCCGGTCATCAGCAGAAGTAGCGGCAACGCCAGCACCACCATGGTCGCCGCGCCGGAGAAGCGCGACTCGTGCAGCAAGCGCTTGTAGCTCAGGCCCTTGTAGTTCAACAGCCAGGCGATGACGACACCGAAGGACAGCGCCGCGACCAGCGCCACTAGCTCGGGATGGCCGCCGCTCACGCGCCTGCCGAAGCCGGCGAACAGCAAGCTAAGCACGACCTGCACGGCAAACAAGCCGAACAGCACGAGGAGTGCCATCCAGAAGTTGGGAAAATTGGGATTGCGTTCCATCACGCCGGCTCGAGCCTGGAGCGCGGCTGCGCCGCTGTCGTCAGCGCGCGCGCCGCGACATGAACACCAGGCGTTCGAACAGATGCACGTCTTGCTCGTTCTTGAGTAGCGCGCCGTACAGCGGCGGGATGATCTTGCTGGAATCCTGGCCGCGTAGCGCCTCGGGCGGAATGTCCTCGGCGAGCAGCAGTTTCAGCCAGTCGAGCAGTTCTGAGGTCGAGGGTTTTTTCCTCAGCCCCGGCACCTCACGGATCTCGAAAAACACCTCCAGCGCCTCACGCACCAGTTGCTTCTTGATACCCGGAAAGTGCACGTCGATGATCTGCATCATCGTGTCCTTGTCGGGAAAGCGTATGTAGTGAAAGAAGCAGCGTCGCAAGAACGCGTCGGGCAGTTCCTTCTCGTTGTTGCTGGTGATGAAGACTAATGGGCGGTGAGTGGCGACGATGGTTTCCCGCGTTTCGTATACATAGAATTCCATGCGATCGAGTTCACGCAGCAGATCGTTGGGGAATTCGATGTCGGCCTTGTCGATCTCGTCGATCAGCAATACGGCTTGCTCGGGGCAGGTAAACGCCTCCCACAGCTTGCCTTTGACGATATAGTTGCGGATGTCGTGTACCCGCCCGTCGCCGAGTTGCGAGTCGCGCAGGCGCGACACGGCGTCGTATTCGTATAGGCCTTGCTGCGCCTTGGAGGTGGACTTGAAGTGCAAGTCGTCCAACGTCTTTCCGACCGCGCGCGCCACTTCCTCGGCCAGCATGGTCTTGCCGGTGCCCGGCTCGCCCTTGATGAGCAACGGTCGCTGCAGACTGACAGCGGCGTTGACCGCGAGCATGAGGTCGTCGGTCGCGACGTAGGTGTCGGTGCCTTGGAAGCGCATGGGTTAGGGAACGCGAGCGGACAAGGGGCGGATTATACACGCCGCCCCGTGCGCTCTTGCCCGCTACGGCAGGACGATGTCGAAAGCGGCCGCGAGTTCGCCGTTCGAGGACGATCGCTCGAGCGGCACGATCAGGCGCTCCCGCTGTTGGGGATCGCGCACTCGACTGAGCAAGAAATCGCGCTCGTTCTCGGGAGCGCCGGCGAGGTACATCTGCGTGGTGAGCTTATGCCCCTGCGGCGAGCTGAGCATGAAGTGAATGTGCGGCGCGCGGCCCGGATAGGCGACCGGCTTGACGGTGCGAAACCAATAGCCGCCGTCTTGGTCCGAAACGGTTCGGCCGTAGCCCTGGAAGTTGGGGTCGATCGGCTTGTCTTGCTGATCACCCTCGTGGTGATAGCGGCCGTAGCCGTTCACTTGCCAAATCTCGATCGCTATTCCCTTGAGCGGCCGGCCGTCAGCATCCAACACTCTGCCGGATACCAGCGTGAGTTCGCCATGAGCGAGGCCGCTCTGTCCGTCGACGACCGTCAAATCGTTATCCACGTCGGCAGGGAATCTGGTCGGGTAAAACGGCCCTTCAGCTTGTCGCGGCGTAAGCGCCAGCGCGGCCGCGCGCGCGATGGCCGCCGCCGACCAGACACCCATTCCGGCGAGCGAGGCGATGATAAGAGAGCGGCGATGCATGAGAGAACCTCCGGCAGCGGTGACAGGCGTGTTATGCGATTCTATCGCACCGACAGACGTAGGACGCAGGACGCAGAACGAGGTTCCTTAACCCGAAAGCAGCCGACCTGCGTTTATTGCAATTGAGGTCTTAACTTGAAGGAGATGTAGGCATGCCGAAATCCAATAGCTTTGCCTTGACCGCTACTGTGTCGTTGGCCGCTGCCCTGTCACCGGCCGCCGACAGCATAGCCGCTGAAGCGACGGCGCTCACCATCTACAGCACCGCGCAACCCGGGGCGGTCGCCCCCGAGGTCTACCGACAGGGCGGCACGGGTCAGGTCGTACCCGGCTACGCCGTGGTCAAGCACGAGCGCGAAGTCGAACTGAACAAAGGTCGCACCACAGTGCGATTCAGTGACATCGCCGCCCTCGCTGATCCGACCACCGTCGCCTTCGAGTCGCTCACCGATCCGGCTGGGACGCGAGTGACGGAGCAGAACTACCAATTCGACCTGGTGAGCACCGAAAAGCTGCTCAAGCGCTATATCGACAACGACATCGTGGTCGAGCGAATCAACGACGCCCAAGTGGAGCTGATCTCCGGCACCTTGACCAGCACCGCCGGCGGACTGGTGCTCAAAGACGCAGACGGCAGCGTGCGGATTTTGAATCAGTACGCCGGCGTGAAGCTGCCCAAGTTGCCGGGCGGACTCATCAGCAAACCGACGTTGGTCTGGGAGGTGAACGCCGCGCGGGCAGGCTCGCATCGCACTCGAGTGAGCTATCAGACAACCGGCATGACGTGGTGGGCGGACTACAACTTCGTGTACGCGGAGGGCGAGGACGCCAACTCCTGCAAGCTAAGCGCCGGCGCGTGGGTCAGCGTGGTCAATCAGTCGGGCGCGGGTTACCCGGAGGCCAAGCTCAAGCTGGTCGCCGGTGACGTGCATCGCGCCCCGGTCGCGCCGGCCCCCATGGCGCGCGGCAAGCTGCGCGCCGAGGCCGTGCTCGCCGACGAGGCCGCGCCGGCGTTCCAGGAGAAGTCGTTCTTTGAATATCACCTGTACACCCTCGGCTTCCCGACCACGTTGCCGGACAACTCCACCAAACAAATCGAGTTGTTTCCCACCGCGCGCGACGTGCCCTGCGAGAAAACCCTGCTGTACTACGGACAAGACGGCGCGTACTACGGTTTCTTCGGCAGCCCTATGGTGGACCGCAACTACGGCGTGCAATCGAACAAGAAGGTCGATATCTACCTTTCGTTCAAGAACTCCAAAGACAACAACATGGGTATGCCGCTACCGGCGGGGCGCATTCGGGTAAGCAAGCTCGATCCAGCCGACTCGAGCCTTGAATTCATCGGCGAGGATCGCATCGATCACACGCCAAAAGATGAAAAAGTTCTTATCAAGATGGGCAGCGCCTTCGACGTGGTCGGTGAGCGCCGCCAGACCGACTTTCGCATCGACACCAATGGCAAGTGGATGGAAGAGGACATCGAAGTCAAGCTTCGCAACCAAAAGGACGAGCCGATCAACGCGTTAGTGAAGGAAAATCTTTACCGCTGGACCAACTGGAAGATCATTCGCAAGACGCACGACTTCGACAAGGTCGACGCGCGCACCGTGCACTTCCCGGTGCGTATCGCCAAGAGCGGCGAAGTCATCGTGCGCTATACGGTGCGATACAGCTGGTAGCCCAGTCGCATGGTGCGCCGCATGATTGCAATGCGGGGGGGGTTGCGATCATGATGCCGCCAGGGCCTGTCGCAACCCTGGAAGGACAGCAAATGCACGCTCGCTACCGACGCATCTGTTTGGCACTTGCCGTCATGACCGCCTCGCTTTGCGCCGCCGCGCACGAACTCAGCAAGCAAGAATGCCGCGAGCTCGCGGAGTTTCTCAAACACGCAGCGATGTCGCGCGACTCCGGCTACGAGGAGGCGTTCATCATGACGCGTTTGCAAGACGATCTCGAGACCATCCGAGCTTTCCCTCCGGCGCTGCGCTGGATCGCGCAAGACCCCGACGACGAGGCGATGCTGATAGAAGCCACACGTGAGGTGTTTCGCTCGCCTGTCGAGCCGCAACTACACGAAAGCCGATTTCTAGACTGGTGTAGCGCGAGGTTCACGCTGCTTACGCCAGAACCGCCTCGCTAGAGGCCTCGCCCGCCCTAGACCCGGCTAAGCGGCCTCCGCCGCACTCCTGCATTTCGTCCGGCGCACCCCGCTGTGCGGGTGCCCGCTCGCATACAAGGCCTCGCTCGAGCGAGGAGAAGTTCGCTCCCTGCTCGCGCGTTGCGGCTGAAAAAACCACCGCAACACAAGGACACAAAGAGTGGAATGGATCTTGCCTCTAGTAGGGCACCCACGGATTTGCGGGAGTGTCATGCAACACAAAGCAGCAGCCGCGAACGGAAAGACACCCTTAGGACGAGCCGATTTGGTTCGGGGGAGCGGCTGTGTGCACCACGCCGGCACGGCCGGGAGCAAGCGCCGCATCAGCCCGCCCCGCCTGGCGCTGCTCACCACAATCCTCGGTTTCTCAGTCGCTTACAACGCACACGGCGAGCGCATCAACTGCTGGGAGACGCAAAGCTCGCAGATCATGGCCCACACCCAGGGCCACACTGAAGGCACATTCGAACTTGCCGGCCTGTCGCGAAATGTCGCAGGATCGCCAGAGCCCTTCCACTGCAGCGGTACGTTCGAAAGCGTTGACGGGCAACGTCACTACGCCTACCGATGCGAACTCGCCCGGTCCGGCGGCGACACCCTCGTGGTGACTAGTCCAGCTGCCACGAAGCCGGCGCGCTGGGAAGGAACCGCGCATCAAGCCGAATCCGGCACGGATGCCGAGCTGGGAAGCTTTCCGTTCAACTCAGACGGCTCCTTGCCCGCGTGCGCCAAGGAAAACCGGAAATCGAACTAACCCGAATCGCCCATCCAGAAACGGAGCACGCCGTGAGCCTACTCAAGACCCAACTCAAGCGATTGCGCGCCGCGGCCGGCGCGGTCTTGGTGACGGCGGCTTCGGCGTTGGGCGCCGCGCAGTTCGACGATGTGCTGGAGCACACACAAAGCGCGAAGCGCGTGCACGCCATGCCCGACATGGTGTTGGCGCTGCTCTCCACCATCAATCAGATTTCCAAGTACCCGCTGCCCGCGTCGTTTCCGCGCGTGCACCAAGTGCCGCACGATGAACTGGCGCGCCAGGCCTGCGGCGGCAGCTGCAACTTCGTGAAAGCGGCATACGTGCCCGAAGTCGGACTACTCATGGATCGCAACTTGGATCCGGAGGCGAGCGTCATGGACCGCTCGATCCTGCTGCACGAGCTGGTGCATCACTTGCAGGCAATGACGGGCCGCTATGCCGATCTACCCGAGTGCGAACGCCGTCAGCGAGAAGAGCTGGAAGCCTTCTCGATTCAGAACGCGTATCTGGCAAGCGTCAGAAGCGGCCAGCAGGTAGCCATCCCGCGCTACGTCCACGCCTGCTAGCGTGCTGCGCCGGCGAGGCTTTACTGCGGCTTGATACTGCCGACCATCTGCCGCACGACTTCGGCATACTGCTTGTCCCAACGCTCGTAGTCCCAATTGCTCGCGGTGAAGTCCAGCACCGCGTGACACACCAAGCCGCCATCGCGTAGTCCGGCAATGTAGGTCGTCCCCAGTGGCGTGTCCGCGATCAGCGCCCCTTGTATCTGTATCCAGTAGCTGGTGCGGGTGTCCTGAAACATGCGGGAGTTCTTGAAGTCGACCTTCTTGCGCTTGGTCCACCAGACGTCGGGCTTTTCCGCCTCGAACACGAGGGTCGCCGTGTAGTCGCCCGCGAGCTTGGCACCTTTCTCTTGTAGCGCCCATCCGGCCGGCACTTTCATCTCGCACTTCCGCTTTTGGCCGGCGTCGTTGGTCTGCTCTGCATCCACGCTCAGCGTTTGCCATTCCTCCTCTGCCGCGCCGGCGTGCCCCACCCCGCACAGCGCTAGCACCAACGCCATTGCGAACACTCTCATTGCTCTGCTCCCCCTGCTAGTGAAATCTTGACGGCCAACAATGATACCCGTGTTTCGCGCCCTGCTCGGTGATCAGAACACTAGGGTGGACCACGCCGGGTCAACTGCCCGAGCAACGAAGGTCGCCGAGCCGACGGTACCGCGCAGTTCAGGTACCAGGCTCTCTCCCGGCTCGAGGCCTTCGCGCGAAGCCATGCTGCAAGCGTAGAAGGCGACGCCTTGCTGCGCCGCCTCTTGCATGAACTGGTAGATCGACTTGTCCGTGCCGACTCCGGCATAGAGGTTGGCTGCCACGCCCGCCACCAGCAAGCGCACCGATCGGGCGGTGAAGTGGATCTCTACTTCACAATCCATGGCCGCTGCAGCCGCCGCATGGACAAAAGGGGCGGCGCAAAGCTCCGGCCGCTCCGGCGAGGTCGCCCAAAGCAAGATCGCGAGCTTGCCTGGGCGCGGGAAGCAACTGGCGCTACTCATCGGCGCGATCCGTACCGAGCGTGCGCCGGACAACGCGCTCGCGATAGGTCTCGCCGTCTATCAGCTCGGCCCGCTCTTGTTCCAGCGCCAAGGGCTGCAGCTTGAACAGCCAGCCGGCATCGTAGGGATCTGCATTGATGAGCCGCGGCGTCGCCTCGACTGCGGCGTTCGCCTCGACAATGCGCCCGCTCAACGGAGCACGCACGGCAAGCACGGTCTTGCCGGTCTCAACCAGCCCCAAGGACTTACCGCGCAGCGCCTCCCAGCCGGGACGCTTGGGCGTAAAGATGAGAAACTCGCCGGCCTGCTCGGCACCGAACGCGGTTGCGCCGACCACGGCGAGCCCTCCTTCCATGCGTATCCACATGTCGAGTTCGCTGTCGTACAGGCGATCCGCTGGCGCGGAGTGGATAAGCGTACTCATGCGCCGAAAACTTGGCGGAAGAGAGTCGGAGTCGAACCGACCAAGGACCGCAGTGCCGCCCTTCCTGGTTTTGAAGACCAGACGCCCCACCGGGGAACGTATCCCTTCCTTAGTGTCGCCATACGCGTCATGCCGTCTCGCTTGCCACGGGCCGGTCCAAGCCGAACAACTCGAGGCTCGCCTCACGGCGAAGCTGGTGCGCATCCTTGACTCGGCGCGTGAGGCCGATTCGATCAAGATACTCGAGAATCTGAATGGCGAGCTTTCTGCCCGTACCGATACGGTCGCGAAAGCGTGCCGCCGCAATCGCGCCTTGCGCCGCGCACTCCGCCACGACGATCGCGGCCAAATCGCGCACCGCATCCCGAGTGAAATAGTGATCGTGCGCCACCAAGATCACCTCCGCCTGAAACGTTGCCCGAGCCAGCAGCCCCCTCACATTGGCTTCGTCCTCGCCCAGGCGTCGGGCGATATCGCGAACCCTCGGTGGGGCAAAGGGCGTCTCGACCAACAGCGGCACGATGCGCTCGAAAGCGGCACGATCTTTCTCTGTAAGACTGACGTGATGCTCGGGCAAATGATGCCAGGGGCCGGTCCGCGCCAAGCGCCGCTCTTCGATAAGCGAGGCTGTCAGTTGGCCGAACACGGCGCGCGGCAGCGCCGGACTGGTTCGGCAGCGCAGTTGCTCGGCCTGTAGCCCGGGCAGCGCGGGCGCGTCGCGGTGCGCTGCCGCCAACGACTGCAGCGCCTTGTCTTGCAGGCGCTGCCAGTGAGCGAGCGAAAACGCGAGCCTGCCGCCGACGTACACGCACTGCCGCACGGCGGCCTCGCTCGCGAGCGCCGCTTGTTCGGCCTCACTCATAGTCCACGCGGAGGCGAATCGGACCGGGTCGACCCCGCCGGGACTGCGCTCCAAGGCCGCCCGCCACGCGGCGCCCGCATCGCCGCCGACGGCGATGCGCAAGGTCTCCAGGCGGGCCGCCTGACGCTTGCCGCGCAACGGCGGGAAGGGGTCCAGCACCTTGCCGCCGCCCAGGGTGCGCTGTGCAGATTGATCACGCAGGATGAAACGATCGCCGATGAGCGCACCGATCGGCCGATCGAGCGTGATCTGTACTAGCGCCACACCGCCGGGCGCAAGGTGCTCGCAATCGAGCAGCGCGACGCGGCCGGTCACATCGGCGGCGGCCAAGTGACAATGCACCGGCGTCCAATGTTCGAGCCCGCGCACCTCGCTCGCGAGCAAGCGTAACGCCGCGTCGAACCGCGCAGTGGGATAGTGCAACGACGCGTCCACCAGCCAATCGCCACGCGAGAGATCGTCTTTGGCGATGTCGCCGACGATATTGAGCGCGCAGCGTTCGCCGCTATGCGCCCGCTCGGCCGCATTCGCCTGCGCGTGAATGCTGCGCACCCGCACACTCGTGCCCAACGGTGACACCACTAGTTGCTGCTCTTTGTGCACTGTGCCCGCGTGAACGCTGCCGGTGACCACCAAACCGGCGCCCGCCAGGTGGAAGGCGCGATCGACAGCCAGGCGGAAGCGCCCCTCGTGACGGCGCCGGACAAGGCTGCGCGCGACCGCTTCGAGATGGGCCTTAAGCGAGGCGACGCCCGCGCCGGTCTGATTCGACAGCGGATACACGGGCGCGCCGGCGAGGCTGCTGGTCCCCAGCAGGGCCGCAATCTCTGCGCGCACGGCAGTGAGCCGCTCGGTGTCCACCCGGTCGATCTTGGTAAGCACCACCGCGCCGCGATCGAGCCCGAGCAGGTCGACGATGTGCACGTGCTCGCGCGTTTGCGGCATCGGCCCATCGTCGGCCGCCACCACCAGCAGGACAAAATCGATGCCGGTCGCTCCCGCCAGCATGTTGTGCACCAACTTTTCGTGTCCGGGAACGTCGACGAATCCGAGCGTGAACCCATCGCCGAGCGGCAGATAGGCGTACCCCAGATCGAGCGTCATGCCACGCGCTTTCTCTTCCTTCAGGCGATCGGCATCGACGCCGGTGAGCGCTTTCACCAGCGAGGTCTTGCCGTGATCGATATGACCGGCGGTGCCGATGATCATGCAGTGAGCCGCAGCACGCCGAGCTGCGCCAAGAATCCTGCCTCGTCTTCCAGGCAGCGCAAATCGAACCACAAGGTCTGTTTCTCGATCCGTCCCAACACCGGACGAGCGAGCGCGCGAAAGGCGGATTCGATTCGTTTGAGTTCGACGGCGGAGCCTTTGCTGCGCTGCGGACGAACCACCAATGCCGTGCTCGCCAATACCGTCAGGGGCTGCGCGCCGCTGCCGATTTGGCTTTGACAAGGCTGCAGGCTCACCTCCGCCAGCGGCGCACACGCGCCGCGCACCGAAGGCAGCAGGCGCTCGCCCAGCGCGCGTATCTCGGGGGCGCTGCGCGTCAACAGCCGCAGCGCGGGCAAATGCAGGGTGAGCGAATCGGGATCGCGATAGAGTCGGAGCACTGCCTCCAGCGCCGCGAGGGTCAGTTTGTCGACGCGCAGCGCGCGCCTGAGCGGATTGCGCTTGATGCGCTCGATCAACGCGCACGAGCCGACGATGATGCCGGCCTGAGGACCGCCCAGCAGCTTGTCGCCGCTGAAGGTGACCAAGTCCGCGCCTCGCTCCAGGGTCTCGCGCACGGTGGGCTCCTTGGGCAACCCCCAGCGGGTCAAGTCAACCAGCGCCCCGCTGCCCAAGTCGACCATGAGCGGGATCTCATGGCGATGCGCCAAGCTCGCCAGCTCACCCTCCTCGACCGCGGCGGTGAAGCCGGCGATGCTGTAGTTCGAGGGATGCACTTTGAGCGTGAGCGCTACGCGCTCGTTCATGGCGTCGGAGAAGTCTTTCAGATGCGTACGGTTGGTGGTACCGACCTCTTTGAGTTTGCAACCGGCGCGCGCCATGATGTCGGGCATGCGAAATGACCCGCCGATCTCGATCAGCTCGCCGCGCGAAATCAGTACTTCGCGCCGCGCCGCCAGCGTGTTGAGGGCGAGCAAGACCGCCGCAGCGTTGTTGTTGACCACGGTCGCGGCCGGCGCGCCCGTCAATTCGCATAGCAAATCGCCGACCACCGCGTCGCGGTCCCCGCGCGAGCCGCTCTCGAGGTCGTACTCCAAGGTGCATGCCTCCAGCGCGGCGACTTGCAGCGCATCCAGCGCTTGAGCGGGTAGCGGCGCACGGCCCAAGTTGGTATGGATGACCGTGCCGGTTAGATTGAACACGGCACGCAAGTTGGGAGTCGCAGTCAGCGCGAGTCGCCGCCCGATCGCATCGGCGAGGGCTTGCGTCGTAAGCTCGGTGCGCGCCACTGCCTCTTGCCGAACGATGCGCTCGCGCAAAGCTCCCAGTTGCGCACGCGCCGCATTGAGAGCCTGCGCCCGGCCGTGTCGGGCCGCAAGATCCATAAGCTGGGGCGCGCCCAACAACCGGTCGACACTGGGAAGGTCGCTTACCGCCGCAGCATGCTCCTGCGGCAAGGAATCAAGATCGCCTGACACGTCACCCACACGGGGCAGAGTTCGAACGGCGCTCAGTGTAGCGCAACTGGTCGCGCGCGTTCTGGCATTGCTTCGCTACAACGGGGTTCCATATACCCCACGTTGTACCAGCCTAGATCCCGTATCCACATGCGGGCAAGACACTGATACTCCTACCCACCCCCCTCGACTTGCTCACGGGCGCCGGGGTGTCGCAGGATCGTGGCGTCCGCGCGGCCGGCATTTTCGACAAAGCGCCAGAATTCCTCCGCCGGCATCGGTCGCGCAATGTAATAGCCCTGCGCTTCATTGCAGTGTTGCTTGCGCAGATACTCGTATTGCTCCAACGTTTCCACGCCCTCGGCGACCACGGTCAACTCAAGTCCATGGGCCATGGCGATGATGGCGTTGGCGATCACGCTATCACCGCTGCCGTCGGCGCGAACGCGATTGACGAAGGCGCGGTCGATCTTCAACTTGTCGACCGAGAACCGCTCCAGGTACCCCAAGCTCGAATATCCGGTGCCGAAGTCGTCAAGCGCAAGCTGCACCCCGAGCGCTCGTAGCGCGTTGAGCGTCGCGATTACGTGATCTTCGCTGTCCATGAAAACCGTCTCGGTGATCTCGAGTTCGAGCAGATGACCGGGTAATCGATGGTCGGCGAGCGCCTTCACCACGGTGGGCAGCAACTCCTTGTCGCGAAACTGGCGCGCCGACAGATTTACCGCGATCCGCAGCACGCGACCGGCCTCGCGCCACGCCATGGCTCGACGGCATGCCGTGTCGATCACCCACTTGCCGATCGGCACGATCAAGCCGGTCTCCTCCGCAACCGGAATAAACTCGTTCGGTGCCACCTGGCCCCGCTGCGGGTGCCACCAGCGCACCAAGGCCTCCG
>CAZILI010000062.1:12157-12993 GCA_964539965.1 uncultured Burkholderiales bacterium
CAGGTCGATCAGCGGCTGATAGTACAACTGCAACTGACCACGTTCGAGCGCGGGCCGCAGGTCGCTTTCGACTTGCAAACGCGCATGCGCGGCGGTGTTCATCTGCGCGGTGAAGAACTGGTAGTTGTTGCGCCCCAGCTCCTTCGCCTTGTAAACCGCGGTGTCCGCGCTCTTGAGCAGCGTTTCGAAATCTTCACCGTCTTGCGGATACAGCGCAATGCCGATGCTGGGAGTCACGTGCAGCTCGCGTCCCGCGATCAGGCAAGGCTGCGACAGCGCATCCAATGCGTGTCGGGCGGCGAGCCCGGCATCGTGGGGTTGTCTCACCTCGGTCAACAGCACCACAAATTCATCGCCGCCCATGCGCGCCACCGTATCCATGGCGCGCACGCACGCAATCAGGCGATTGGCCACCACGCGCAACAGCGCATCGCCCATTTGGTGCCCGAGCGAATCGTTGATGGTCTTGAATCGATCCAAGTCGATGAACAATACCCCCGCCGTCTTGTGTTCGCGCTTGGCTCGCGCCAGCGCGAGCTTGCCGTGCTCGGCTAACAAAGTGCGATTGGGCAAGTTGGTCAACGCGTCGTGATGCGCCAAATGGCGAAATCGCTCCTCGCTCTGCCTGAGCGCTTGCTCGGCCAAGCGTCGCTCGGTGATATCCACCAAACTGCCGGTGACCTGCACGCCCGCGCCCGCTTCGCGCGTTACGCTGGCGCGCAAATCAGCCCACCGCACTTGGCCCGCGCGGGTCTGCAAACGCACGGAAAAATTGCACGCGGCGCGCTCACCGCCGCGCACTTCGTGATAGGCGTGCTCAACGATCTCGCGGTCCT
>CAZILI010000063.1:0-11570 GCA_964539965.1 uncultured Burkholderiales bacterium
GCCTCGCGGCGCTGGAACCTAAATCCAGTGCGTCTACCAATTCCGCCACTTTCGCGGTTCGCCCAGTTTAATATAACGCTCCCTCCCTGTCATGCAGCGAATAGGCGAAAAGTATTGAATCAATTCAAGAAAATGCGCGCGCCGGCGATTGCTGTGACGCGTTTACCACACCAGCGCCGAGAGCACGTGCGGGATGTTGGGTTTTCCTTACCCGCAGCCCGGATCGTCGGTAGAATGGCAGACGAGTTCGGCTCGCTCTCGTCCAACTTCGCCCCAGGATTGGTTGATGATCCCGGCACTTGGCGCATCCCACGCTTCGCCCGGCAGCGAGTTTCTCGCCAGCGTACTCGCGCTGACGATTGTGGACTACGAAGACAAGCCCGTCTTCGACCAGATAAGGGCGACCCAGACCCTTTGCAATAGCCTCACGGAGTGCCTCAAGGCCGAGTCAGACCGCGCGGTGGTCATCGACCGCGAAGACGGCGCTCAAGTGTGCTTTCTGAACACTCCCAAAGATTGCCTGGCGGCAGTTACCCGTCTTGTGCAGGCTTTCCGGCGCAATGCCGGTCAGCACGCACTGGCGCTCAAGCTCGGCGTCAACCTCGGGCCCGTCCGCTTCGCCAGAGACGCCTTCGGCAATGTCAGTTTGATGGGCGCCGGGGTCGACGACGCGTGCCTGGCACAGGACCAAGCAGAGCCCGGTGAACTACTGGTCTCGCGCTCATTCTTCGCCGTGCTCTCGCGCAGCGCGCCCGAACTCGCCCGCTGCTTCAAGTACAAGGGACCGCATCATATCAGCGACACCAACGTGCTCGCGCTCTACGTGATGCACGACGGCCACAGCCTCTCCCCGCAAGCCGCCGCGCCCGCGCGTATCGTGGCCTTGCGCCGCGAGCACGCGCCGACTATCGTCTCGCCCGCGCCTGAACTCGCAACAGTAGAAGTCCTTGCGCCGGCATGGGAGTCACGGCCCTCGTTGTTCAAGGCCCGGTTGAGACAAGTGGTACGCCTCGGTGTGGCGGCCGCCTTGGCGACCTACTGCCTCACATTCATCGACCGGCCGTGGGTGGAGTCGACGCCGGCGCACGCGCCGCGCGCACAGACCGGCCAGAGTCTCCCAACTCTCAGCCCTCTGACCGTCGCGCCGCAAGCGGTGACCATGCACACCCTGCCGCCCTCCCCCGCGCCTGCGGCACTCGAACCCGTCACACCCACCGAAGAGTCCTCCGCTCCACCGCCCGGGCCAGCCCCCGGTCGCATCGAATCAGTCGCCGCTGACCATCGCGCGACCTTGCGCAAACTCGAGCGTAAGATGCTGGCCGCGACCCGCGCCCAGCCTAAGGCGCGCTTGCAGTTCGCCGTTCGCCCCTGGGGAGAGATTTACCTCGACGGCAAGAAGGTCGGCGTGAGCCCTCCGCTCAAGCGCCTGGAGGTGCGCCCCGGCCGCTATACGCTTACCGTGCGAAACAGCACCCTGCCCACTTATGAGGCTTTGCTCGACGTGGTTCCCGATCAAAGCTTTCTCGTCGTGCACGAGTTTCGTTAGCACAGCATGCGCGTGGCCGCGTTCACCTTGGCATACTTGCTTGCCGCCTGCGCGAGTCAGCAAGGCGAGCGCGCGCCTATACGGGAGGCGGGCAACCCCGAGATAACCGCCGCGACCCAACCGCAATTGGTCGAGGGGCTGCACTGGTACGAGACCGGAGACTTTCGCCGCGCGCAGCGCGCACTGCGTAGCTCACTCGACGCGGGCTTGACAGCGGCCGACGAAATCAGCGCGCGCAAGCACCTCGCGTTCATCTACTGCATGTCGGCGCGCGAGCGCTTGTGCCGAGAAGAATTCAAGCGTGTGCTCGCGCTCAATCCGAATTTCGAGCTCGCGCTAGCAGAGGCCGGTCACCCGCAGTGGGGCCCGGTGTTCCGCGATCTCAAGGGCAAACCCTGAGCAATGCGGAGCCGCGCTAAGGCTTCTTGGCGGAGTCGTACAGCTGCTGCACCTTCGGGATGTTTGCCTGCAAATCCTTGATCCGCGTCTCGTGTGACGGATGCGTGCTCATGAACTCGGCGGGCTGGCCCTGTGAGACCTTTTGCATCTTCTGCCACACCGCAACCGCACCTTGCGGGTTATAGCCGGCCCGGGCCATGAGCTCTAGGCCGATAAGATCGGCTTCGGTCTCGTGCTTTCGGCTGTAGGGCAAGCCGAAGGTCACCTGCGCCACCATGCCGGCGAGTTGCGCCGCGCCCTCTCCGCCGGCGATACCTGCCGCCATGACCAACGCCTGTTGCGGATAGGCTTGCGACACCCGCTCACGCCCGTGCTCGCGTAAGGCGTGCGCGACCTCGTGGCCCATGACCGCGGCCAGCTCGTCGTCGGTCAGGCTCAACTTCTGGATAATGCCGGTGTACACCATGATCTTGCCCCCCGGCATGCAGTACGCGTTCAGTTGCTCGCTGCTCTGTACGTTCACGTCCCATTTCCAGTTCGGCGCGTCCGGGCGAAAGACCGAAGTCTGCGGGATAAGCCGATTGGCGATCGCGCGCACGCGCTGCACCTGTGCCTGATCGGTGTTGAGGGCGTTCTTTTTCTGCGCTTTTTGCAACTCCTCCTGATATGCCTGGGCTGCAGAACCCTGGATATCCTTCTCCGAGACAAACGACGCCATATGCTGCTTGCGAGTGACGCCGACGGCGCCGCCGCTCGTAGTCTGCACGGTTTGGCAACCCAGGACGGTCAGGGCCAAGGCCAGGCCCAACATACATTTGACGTTCATGTTTCACGGCCTCCAGTTGACTCCGCATTCTCTCTACGCTCGCCCGACCTGCGCGAGCGCGGCTTCTATCCGGTCGACGGCCAACACCTCCATTCCGGCGATAGTCTGCTTCGGGCGATTGCCCTTGGCTATCAGAGCGGTGGTAAACCCGAGCTTCGCGGCTTCTTTGAGGCGCTCCTGCCCGCGCAGCACAGGGCGAATCTCGCCGCTCAGCCCGATCTCGCCGAAAGCGACCAGCTTGTCGGGCAAAACTCGGTTCCTGAATGACGATACCACCGCCAAGACAACCGCCAGGTCCACGGCGGGCTCGCTTATCTTAACGCCGCCGACGGCATTTACGAAGACGTCTTGATCGAAGCAAGCGATGCCCGCATGGCGATGCAGCACCGCGAGCAGCATGGCCAGCCGATTCTGCTCGAGACCGACCGATAGCCGTCGCGGACTTGCTCCGTGCGCGGCGTCGACCAGTGCCTGCACCTCGACCAGCAAGGGGCGCGTGCCCTCTTGGCTTACCGTGATACAGGATCCGGGCACCGGCTGCTCGTGATGCGACAAGAACAGAGCGGAGGGATTGGTCACCTCGCGCAAGCCACGATCGGTCATCGCGAACACCCCGAGCTCATTGACGGCGCCGTAGCGATTCTTGACGGCACGGATCAGGCGGAAGCTGGAGTTTGCATCCCCTTCGAAGTACAGCACCGTATCGACGATGTGTTCGAGTACACGCGGCCCGGCGAGCGCCCCCTCCTTGGTCACGTGACCCACAAACACGATCGCAACGCCCGCCGTCTTCGCCAAACGCGTGAGCTGGGCGGCGCACTCCCTCACCTGCGCGACGCTGCCCGGTGCCGAGGTAAGCGCCTCGGAGTACACGGTCTGGATAGAATCGATCACCACCACCCGAGGGCGCTCGCTGGCGATGGTCGCCTGAATCTTCTCGAGTTGAATCTCCGCCAGCAGGCGTATCGTCTTGCCGTTCAGTGCCAATCGCTTGGCGCGCAGCGCGATCTGTTGCGGCGACTCCTCTCCGCTCACGTACAGCACCGGCTCACGCGCGCTGATACGGGCAAGCGCCTGCAACAGCAAGGTCGACTTGCCGATCCCCGGGTCGCCGCCGATCAGCACTACGCCCCCATCGACCAGCCCACCGCCGAGCACGCGATCCAACTCCTCGATGTCGGTGCGCATGCGCGGCAGTTCCTGCACCTGCACTTCGCTCAGGTTGCGCAGCGCACCGGTTCCGGCGACCGCGCTAAAGCGATGTCCGGCTTCACCAGCGGCGAGCGTTTCCGTGAGTGAATTCCAGGCGTTGCAGTGCGGGCACTGCCCTTGCCACTTGAGCGTCTGCCCGCCGCACTCCGTGCAGGCGTATAGCGCCTTAGTCTTCGCCATTGCCCTGAAAGCGCTTGGCGCGCTCCCGCGAATCGGGATGAGTAGACAGCAGTCCGGCCGATCCCTCGCCGTCACGCTGCGCGCCGAGACGTAACAGTATGTCGCTGAAGTGGCGCGTCGGGATCCGCTGTTCCTTGAGATATCGCAGCGCGTAGCTGTCGGCCTCGTTCTCGAATTCTCGCGAGTACTTAGCCTCCAGCATGAGGGTCGGCAGCGCCGCGCCGAGAGCAGTCACCGACGTTACATCGCCGAGCAAGCCGGCGAGCAGCACCGCGGTGGCCGAGTTCTGTAGGACATGGCGCAACGTGTGCCGCTGCTCGACATGACCCATTTCGTGCGCCAGCACCGCGACGATCTCGTTGTCGTGCTGAGCCAGCTCGACTAGAGCATCCGTCATCACGATCACGCCGGAGGGAAGCGCAAAAGCATTGGCGCCCGCTCGCTCGCTGTAACGCAGCACCAGCCGCAAATCCTCGCCGCCGCGAGCGCGACGCTTCATTTCCGCGAACATCGCGTTGAGCTGCTGCTGGCGCGAAGCGGAGAGCTTGGAGGGCTCGAGCAGGAATTTGTCGAGCGCCTGCAGCGTTTGCTCACCGAGTTTCTCCTCGATTTCGGGCGACAGCCGATAGGCGACCTGTTTGGCAAGCGCCGGGATACCCCACTGCAGTCCCGCCCAAACCGCGACAACGGCGATCGCCAGTGCTAACAGCGCATAGCGGAATCCGCTTTCCCATCGATGCACCAGCCGCGCAACCGCATGCTCGCCCTGGGTCGCCAGCCAAGCGTCCACGGTGTCGTTGTCTTCGGTCACGCACATCGCGCCGTCGGGCAGTCGGATCGAGCGACGCGTGTTACCGACTCTGGGTGACACGTCGAGCTGGCGAAACGGGAAGACGAAATCGAGCGACTCGCTCTTGACGCGCAAGTGCGCCGGCGCCTCGAAACTTAGCTCGACCGCATGGCGTTGCGAACTCTTGCCGTCGTAGTAGTAGCCTGTAGTGCCGTTCACCACGCGATGTCGAAGTCGAGCATGTCGGCGAGTTCCTCTCCGGTCGCCGATACTCCGGCCTGCGTCGCGGCAACGAAACCGCTCAAATCAGCAGCCGCCAGCAGTTTCAAGTTCTGTAAGCGATAGCGAACCATGCGAACGCGTGCCCAAGGAATCAGCAGGCCCAAGGTCAAGACGATGACGATCGCGTTGCTCAAGTAGATCCAAATCATCGGAAACGTGCTCAAGGTGCTCCGAAATCCGTGCTCCGCTAGGCTCGTGCCGTTGAACACGACGTTGGTGATCGCCGCCTGGATGTAGGCGAAGATACCGAGGTACATTGTCAAGCCCGCAGCATAGATCAGGAAGATCGCAAGAAAGCCCGCGGCGCCCGGCGTCTGCGGACCGCGAAACACCGCCACCGCCACACCGCCTACCGACGCCGTCAAGAGGAAAGCCAGCAGTACGAAAATACCAAATGCGATGAGATAGATCTTGTAAAAAATCGAGGGGCGCACGGTGAACTCGAAAGGCGCGGTGCCGTAGCGGTGATGGCCCACGATGTAGCGCCGGCGCAGATAATCCCAGTAGGGAAACATGAGGCCCAGCAGCAACAAGAGCAGCACGGGCAGCGCGAACAGCCACGCATCGGCACGCCAGGCAGTACCCGTCCGCCAAGCCATCAGCGCCACGAACACCCCGAACAAGACGAAAACCAGCGCCGGCAGCGAAATGAACGCCTTAAGCGCGCCCCAGTAGGTGCCGGTGAAGCTAAAGCGCAAGTTGCGATAGCTCGAGTTGAAGGCATTGAATTTGAGCGAGCGCGCCAGTAGCCAGGGAAACGCGATAGCGAACGGAATCAGCAAGAGCGGCTGCGCGAGCGGATAGAACTTCCCCGCAGCCGAATAGAGCAAGATAGCCACCACGGCGATGATGCGTCCTTTCAATATCGCGATCGGCTTGCCGTGATACTCGAAAGAGGCCGCCTCGAGCACGGTGTTGCCGTAGAAATAACGCTTGTTGCGCACTTTCGCCCACGCCGAATAGATGCCGAGGGTGAGAATGCTGAGCACGATGTTGACGATCCAAATCTTGAAGTATTCGCCTGCGCTGCCGGTGAACTCAAACGGCACGAACGTGCGTGCGGCTTGCGCTTCCATGTGAGCCTCCTCCCCTTGCGCATCAAACCTCTCGCATCGGCACGCGAGCGGTGACCTTGCTCAACAGCTCATAGCCCACGGTGCCGCTGCGAGCGGCGACTTGATCTACCGGCAGGCCTTCGCCCCACAGGGTCACCGGACTTCCCACCCGCGCTTGCGGCACCGGGGAGAGGTCCACCATGAGCATGTCCATCGACACTCGCCCCACCGTAGCGGTGCGCGCGCTCTCGACCAGAATAGGCGTGCCCGACGGCGCATGTCGCGGGTAGCCGTCCGCATAGCCGCACGCCACCACGCCGATACGCATGGCGCGATCGGCGCTGAAGGTCGAGCCGTAGCCGACGCTCTCGCCCGCCTCGAGCGACTGAATCGCGATGATCTCGCTCGCCAAAGTCATCACCGGCTTGAGATCGAATGCCGCGGCCGGCTGATCGGCGAACGGCGAGGCGCCGTACAGCATGATGCCCGGACGCACCCAGTCGGCGTGCGTCTCCGGATAGCGCAGCAGCGCCGCCGAATTGGCCAAGCTCTTCGGATAGGGCAAGCCGCCCGCCACCTGCTTGAACACTTCGAGCTGATCGCGCACTCCGGTCGCCTCGTCGGCGCTCGCGAAATGAGTCATCAAGGTCAAATTCGCCAATCGGGTCTGGCGCAGTGCGGAGAGTGCGCTCGCCATAGCGCGCGGCCGAAAGCCGAGCCGATTCATGCCGGTATTGATCTTAAGATGTATGTCGAGATCGCTCGCCCCCGCGCGCAGCAGCCGACGCAGCTGCTCTTCGCCGTGCACCACGGTCGCCAAGCGGTACTCCCGCACGGCGCGCAGTTCCTCGTCGTCGAAAAAACCTTCCAGCAACAAGATGGTTTGGCGAAAACCCGCTTCGCGCAGCGCGACCGCCTCTTCGATGTTGAGCACCGCCAAGCCCGCCGCCTTGTCCAGAGCACGAGCCGCACGCAGCAGTCCGTGACCATAGGCATTGGCCTTCAACACCGCCATCACTTTCGATTGCGGGGCGTAACGCTGCGCGACCTGCAGGTTGTGATACAGCGCCGCGATATCGACGCGCGCTTGAATCGGGCGCATCGGCTACCGCGCGGTCGTCGTACTAGCGCGCACTCAGTAGCCTCCCTGCGCGTAGTTCTCGAAGCGCGTGTACTGGCCCAAGAACGTGAGCCGCACCGTACCTATCGGTCCGTTGCGCTGCTTGCCGATGATGATCTCCGCAATACCGCGATCGGGCGAGTTCTCGTTGTACACCTCGTCGCGATAGATGAACAAGATTAGATCGGCGTCCTGCTCGATGGCGCCCGATTCGCGCAAGTCCGACATCACCGGGCGTTTGTTGGGACGTTGCTCCAAGCTGCGATTCAGCTGCGACAGCGCGACCACCGGCACGCTCAGTTCCTTGGCCAGCGCCTTCAACGAGCGCGATATCTCGGAGATCTCGGTGGCGCGGTTCTCGCCTTGGCTGGTGGCCGACATGAGTTGCAGATAGTCGACCACGATCAGGCCCAAACTCTTGTGTTGACGGTATAGCCGCCGTGCGCGGGCACGCAGTTCGAGCGCGTTAAGCGCGGCGCTCTCGTCGACGAATAACGGTGCGTCGTTGAGTCTGCCCAGCGCGTCGGTCAAGCGCGGCCAGTCCTCGTCCTTGAGCTTGCCGGTGCGAAGCTTGTGTTGGTCCAGGCGACCGACCGAGCCCAGCAAGCGCATGGCTATCTGGGTTCCGGCCATCTCCATGGAGAACACCGCGACCGGCGCGTGCGCCTGCAGCCCGACGTGCTCGGCGATGTTGAGGGCAAACGCGGTCTTGCCCATGCTGGGTCGCCCGGCGACGATGATCAAGTCGCCCGGCTGCAAGCCCGAAGTCCGCTCGTCTAGGTCGGTGAAGCCCGTAGGCACACCGGTCACGTCCGATGGATTGTCGCGGCTGTACAACATGTCGATGCGCTCGACCACGCGCGTCAACAGAGGCTGCAGCGATTCGAAGCCTTGGCTCGCGCGCGCGCCTGCTTCGGCGATTTGAAACACTTTCTGCTCCGCCTCATCGAGCAGCTGCTTGGCGTCGCGCCCCGCCGGGCTGTACGCGCTGGCCGCGATCTCGGTGCCGATCGTCGCCAGCTTGCGCATGATCGCGCGCTCGCGCACGATCTCGGCATAGCGTCGAATGTTGGCGGCGCTCGGGGTGTTGTTGGCGAGCGTCAGCAAATAGGCGATGCCGCCGACGTTTTCCAGCTCCGCGCTGCGCTCGAGCGCCTCGGCTACGGTTACCGCGTCGGCCGGTTTGTTGGCCTCGATCAGCTTGGAGATGTGAGCGTAGATACGGCGATGGTCGTCGCGATAGAAATCGTCCGCCGCCAGTACGTCCGCGGTCCGATCCCAAGCGGTGTTCTCCAGCAGCAAGCCGCCTAGCACCGATTGCTCCGCCTCGATAGAGTGCGGCGGCAGCTTCAGCAGCTCGACTTGTTGATCGAGCGGCAGTGTAGCGACGGCCATGGTTGAAAAGCGCGATGATAGACGCGCTATCTTACCATCGCGCTCGCGGCGGATTCGCGCCGCGCGGCAGTTCTCAAGAGAAAAACTCGCGCAGTGCCGCGTAGGTTTCTTGCGGCTTCTCTTCCGGCAGAAAGTGCCCGCAGTCGAGCGGTCCTCCGCGTACATCGCTGGCGCGTTCGCGCCAGCACGCCAACACGTCGTACGCGCGCGCCACCAGCCCACGCCCTCCCCACAGCGCGAGCAGCGGGCAGGCGACTTTTTTGTGTTGCAGGTCAGCGCGGTCGTGCTCCAAATCGATCGAAGCGCCGGCGCGATAGTCCTCGCAAGTAGCGTGGACGCACGCGGGGTCGCGAAAGCAACGCAGGTACTCCTGCACCGCAGCCGGATCGAACGCGCCGCGATCACCACCCCAGCGGCCGAGCAACGTGGTCAAGTAGTCGTCGGGATCGCGCCCGATCATACGCTCGGGAAAGTCGAACGGCTGAATCATGAAAAACCAATGAAAATAGGCGGTCGCCACCAGTTGATTCACGCTTTCGAACACCTTGAGCGTCGGCACGATGTCCAGCACCGCCACCTTAGCGACCCGACCGGCGTGGTCGAGCGCCATGCGATGCGCGACGCGCGCACCGCGGTCGTGTCCGGCCAGCATGAAGCGCGAGTAGCCCAGCGCGGTCATCACCTCGACTTGATCCTGTGCCATGGCGCGCTTGGAGTAACCGTAGTGCCCCTCCCCATCCGGCGGCCGCGAGCTGTCGCCATAGCCGCGCAGGTCGGGCACTACGACGCTAAAGTCGCGCGCCAACTGCGGCGCGACGACGTGCCACATGACGTGGGTCTGCGGGTAGCCGTGCAGCAACAGCAGCGGCGGACCCGATCCGCCCGTCAGCAAGTTGATCTCTGCTTCCTTGGTGCGTATGCGTTGTTGCTTGAATCCTTCGAACATGGGCGCTCCTCTCGCCGTCATTGAAACACGAGTCGAGCGTACACGCCACATGCTGTGTGGTATAAAGCCGCCACGACTACGTCGCCAACCCATTCCATCGCTCGGGCTTCGATGCCGTTCGGCTTCTACGTCATTCTGGCGGCGCAGTTTTTCTCCGCCCTGGCCGATAACGCCCTGTTGTTCGCCGCGATTGCGTTGCTGCGCGACATGAACGCGCCCGATTGGGGGAAAGCGATGCTGCAATTGGGCTTCGCGGTGTTCTACGTCGCGCTCGCTCCTTTCGTGGGCGCCTTTGCCGACGCGCTGCCCAAGGGGCGCGTCATGTTCATCAGCAACGCGATCAAGCTGGCCGGCTGCCTCACCATGCTGGCGGGCTTGCAACCCATCCTCGCCTACACCATCGTCGGCCTCGGCGCGGCCGCCTACTCGCCGGCCAAATACGGCATCCTCACCGAGTACTTGCCGGCGGGAAAACTGGTCGCGGCCAACGGCTGGATGGAAGGCTCCACCGTACTCGCCATCATTCTCGGCCCCGTCTTGTGCGGCGTGCTGCTCGACCCCAAAGTGTACGCGGCCATGTCCGCCTCTTTGTCGTTGCTGCATCTGGACTTCGCGTTCGGTAGCGCGCCTCGGCTGGCGATCACCTTGACCGCGCTGCTGTATCTGCTCGCCGCCCTGTTCAACCGCTACATTCCGCGCTTGGCGATCGACCACAAGCTCGCCAAGCGTACCTTGCCGTACCTGCTGCACGACTTCTGGCATTGTTTCAAGCTGCTTTGGCGCGACCCGCTCGGCCAAGTGTCGCTCGCCGTGACGACCTTGTTCTGGGGCGCCGGCACGGTGTTGAAACTGGTGGTGCTCGACTGGGCGCAAGTCGCGCTCGGCCTCACGTTCGGCCAAGCGACCGTACTCACCGCCGCGGTAGCGCTCGGCATCGGCATCGGCTCGGCGCTGGCAGGGCTGCTGGTGCGGCTGGAGAAATCCGTCAAAGTGCTGCCGGTCGGCATCGCCATGGGACTGATGGTTCTGTGCATGCTGCCGATACGCGAATGGCACCTGGCGGTAGGCTTGTTAGTCATCGTCGGCGCCATGGCGGGGTTTTTCGTCGTGCCGATGAACGCGCTGCTACAGCATCGCGGGCACTTGCTGATGGGTGCGGGTCATTCGATCGCGGTGCAGAACTTCAACGAGAATTCGAGCATCCTGATCCTGAACGCCACCTACGGCGCGATGATGGGCGCCGGGCTGTCGGTCTACTGGATCACTCTGGTGTTCGGCCTATTTATCGCCAGCACGATGGCGGCCCTGTACCGCAAGCATCGCAACGACCAGTACGTCTAGCCGGCCTCCTACCTTGTAGCGCTATACCGGTGGTGGTAATGCCTCAAAGGCCGCATCCACATGCGCTCGTTCTGCTTATACTCCCCTATTTCCACTACAACACCACCGGCTTGTCCGGTAGTTCGTTCATGTCGACGCCCTCCGGGGGGTAGTGCTTCGCCAGCAAGGCGGTCAGCGCGCGCACACCCGCGAGCGATCCGGCTTCGAACTCGCCGCGCCGAAACGCTTGCTCCATCTGCGCGCAAATAGCGCGCCAGGCATCAGGGTTCACGCACGTATGCGCGCCGCGATCGGCCACGATCTCGACGTCGCGATCGGCCAGCAGGACGTAGATCAGTACACCGTTGTTGCGCTCCGTGTCCCATACGCGCAGGTGCGAAAACACCTCCAGCGCGCGCTCGCGCGCACTCTGCCGCCCGAGCAGCGGCGCGATATCGAGCGCCGCCTCGACAGCGAAGCGAATCTCGCCGCTGTGGCT
>CAZILI010000063.1:11580-12834 GCA_964539965.1 uncultured Burkholderiales bacterium
CCGCCGCCTCTATCGCGGCGAGCGTCTTGGACGGAAACGAGCGGTGCAGCCTCCAGTGCGAAGTCATGAGGTGGCGAAACAGGCGAGCAAGCCGCATGGTGCCTCCTACCAATTCCCCGAGGCGCCGCCGCCGCTAAAGCCACCGCCGCCGCCGCTGAAACCGCCGCCGCTCGACCCGCCGCCCCAGCCCCCACCTCCGCCCGTCCAGCCGCCCCAATGGCCGTAGCCGCCTCCGCCGGAGCGACCGCGATTGCTCCACCCGGTCGAGGGGGAGACGACACCGGCAAACAGATTAAAGATGAACGCGATCGCGCCCGCGAAGATCGCCAGCACGAGTGGGCCGAGCACCAGCCACGCCACGACGCCGGTGAGCCCGCCGGTGGCGATCGAGCCCAAAAAACGGCCGAAGATCGCGCGCAGAATGGCGCCGGCGACAAACGCCAAGATCACGAGCAACGGCAGATACTCGAGCCAGCCGCCGCTGTTGTATTGCGCGCGAGGCTGCGGCGCGGGTAGCGGCTCGCCCTCGGCCACACGGATCATGCGATCCACCCCCGCATCGATGCCGCCGTAGAAGTCGCCGTGCTTGAACAGCGGCACAATCACTTCGCTCACGATGCGCTTGGAGTCGGCGTCGGTGAGCGCGCCCTCCAGGCCGCGCCCCACTTCGATGCGCAGCGCGCGATCGTTCTTCGCTACCAGCAGCAGCGCGCCGTCGTCGACACCCTTACGCCCGAGCTTCCACTGATCTACCACGCGAATCGAGTATTGCTCGATCGACTCGGGCTCGGTGCTGGGCACGATCAGCACCGCAATCTGCGAGCCTTTGCGGGTCTCGAAGTCACGCAGCTTGGCCTCCAGCGCACCGCGCTGCTGCGCCGACAACGTCGCGGTCAAATCGGTGACGCGCGCGCTGAGCGTGGGCCCCAGCACCTGCGCCCACCCCAACAGCGCTGCGAGAAAAACCGCGGCGACCGCGCTCGCGCGGAGGCTAACCGACAGGCGCACGATGCTTGCTAGGTCACTGCTTCTGCGGCGCTGCCGGCGCGGAGAAATCCACCTTCGGCGCCGTCGAGATTTCTTTTTCGTTTTGCACGGTGAAGTTCGGCTTCACCTTGTAGCCGAACATCATGGCCGTGAGATTGGTGGGAAAGGAGCGCGTCAACACGTTGTAGGCCTCCACCGCCTTGATGTAGCGGTTGCGCGCCACCGTGATGCGATTTTCCGTGCCTTCGAGCTGCGCTTGCAGATCGC
>CAZILI010000064.1:0-12814 GCA_964539965.1 uncultured Burkholderiales bacterium
GGTGCGTCAGTACGATCGCGCCTGGTGCGTGGCTTCGGTTCTCGCCGTGTTGAGACAGGACGATGCCGCAGAGCAACAGTTCGACGAGCAGTACAAGGTGAAGGGCTTCGTGCGCGCCAAGGCGCGGCTCACCGAGGAGTTGTGGCAGCACGTGGGCCCGCTCGCCGGCAAGCGCGGCGACAGCGTCATGCTGCAGCCCTACCCGAGCGCGCAGCCCGACAAGCTGGACCACGATGCCGAGAAGACGGTCGCGCTACTCAAAGATCTGGTCAACGCCTGCCGCACGTTGCGCAGCGACATGAACCTGGCGCCCGCCGAGCGCGTGCCGCTGCTGGCGCAGGGCGACGCCGCGACCCTGGCCGCCCTCGCCCCGTATGTCAAGTTTCTCGCCCGCTTATCCGACTTGACGACGGTCGGCGCCTTACCCGAGGAGGGCGCGCCGGTCGCGCTCGCCGGCGAGTTTCGCTTGATGCTGAAGATCGAGATCGACGTAGCGGCCGAGCGCGAGCGTTTGAGCAAAGAGATCGCCGCCACCGAAGGCGACATCGCGCGCGCGCAGGCCAAGCTCGGCAACGCAAGCTTTGTCGAGCGCGCGCCCGCCAGCGTGGTCGCGCAAGAACGTGAGCGCCTGGAGAAGGCGCGGGCCAAGCTCGCCGATCTCAACACGCAATTGCAGCGCGTTGGTTAGGAGAACGAATTCTATGAACCTCGCCAAGTACCGCGTCAGACCCGGCAGCAAGGTGAGTTTGAAACGCTGGGATCCCGACGATCGCAGCGCCAAGAGCGCGACCAAAGAGGCCGACCTTGCCCGCTTGGCAGAACTGAATGCCAAGCTCGACTCGCTGCAAGACAAGCTGTACGCCGCGCAAGATCACAAGCTTTTGATCGTGCTGCAAGGCATGGATACCGCGGGCAAGGACGGCACCATCCGGCACGTGTTTAACACGGTCGATCCGCTCGGCGTGCGCGTGGCGAGCTTCAAGGTACCCACGCAAGAGGAACTGGCGCATGATTTCTTGTGGCGCGTGCACAAGCAGGCGCCGGGCAAGGGCGAGATCGTCATCTTCAACCGCAGCCACTACGAGGATATTCTTGTGGTGCGGGTACACAAGTGGATCGACGCCAAGGAAGTCGAGCGCCGCATTCGCCAGATCAAAGAATTCGAGCGACTGCTGGCCGAAACCGGCACGGTGGTGCTCAAATTCTTCTTGCACATCTCGAAAACGGAACAGCGCCGGCGCCTGCAAGAGCGTCTCGCCAATCCGGACAAGCAATGGAAATTCCGCTTGGGCGATCTGGAGGAGCTCAAGCACTGGAAGCAGTACAAGAATGCCTACGAGGACGCGCTGTCGGCGACCAGTACGGCGCACGCGCCTTGGTACGTGATTCCCGCCAACTCCAAGACCAACCGCGATCTGCTGGTATCGGAAATCCTTATCGACGCGCTCGCCGGCCTCAAGATGCGATATCCTAAGCCGGAGGAAGACCTCTCGGGTGTGGTAGTGGAGTAGCCCATAACAACTAAAAGGATTGTCTCATGCGCGCTCGCCAAGCTCTTGTTTCCGCAATTCTTCTGACCTTCGTCGCATTCGCTGCTCAAGCCGACGACAAGCCCGCCATCGTCAAGAACAAGGAATTTTCGCTCGACGACAAGAAAAAAGAAGTCGACGCTGCCGTGGCGGTCGAAGCCTTGAACGGCAAGCCGGTGACGCTCGAAGTGGCCGAAGTGGAAGTGCCTCCCGGCGAGCAGGAGATCGAAGTGCACTGTACCTCGCGCTTGTTCGTCGGTATGGGCACGGTCGACTTCGGCAAGAGCGTGCGCATGGCCTACAAGTTCGAGCCGGGCAAGGTGTATCGCTTAGGCGCCCGCGTCGACCCGCGCGGCGACTGCGTGCCGACCCTCGATCCCGCGCAGTAGCGTTATCGCCCGGGCGCCGGCGCGGAAGTTTGCTTTTTTCGCAGCGCGGTGAACTCCTCAAGATTGGCCTTGCGCTCTTCGTCCGCTTTTGCCGCCGAGGCCCGCTGGCGGATGCGGCCGAGGTAGTCCTTCAAGCCGCCGATCGAAGCGAGCGCGTCTTCTCCCAACACGGTCTTGCTGGCGCCGGCTACCAGCGGCAGGTGCGCGTATGCCGCGCAATCGGCATAGGAAAAAGTGGGCCCGGCGATAAAAGGGGCAAACCGCACGAGCTGCGCCAGCGCTCGCGCACCCTTGGCGAGTAGCGGCGCCACCTCGTCCTTCACCCACTGGGGCACCGTACCACCGAAGAACGCTTCGGCGTACAGGCGGCGCGCCGGCAACTCCAAGTGCAGTTCGATCACCGTAATCAGTTCGCGGCACTTCGCCCGCTCCAGCGGATCGAGCGGGTATAGGGGCAGCTGCGGATAGGCGTCTTCGATGTATTCGACGATGACTTGCGACTCCGCGATACAGCCCTCGCCGACCTCGAGATAGGGGATCTTGCCCAGCGGCGAATGGCGCAGAATCGCTTCGTCCTGGCTTGGATAGGTCTTTACCTCCTGATACGGCACGCCTTTCTCGAGCAGCGCCATCTTCACCTTGCGCTGATAGTTGCTGACCGGAAAGCCACACAGCTTGAGCATGTCTTGTTCTCCTCGTGACGATGAACGACTTTATACTCCGGGAGAACCGCTGAACAAGCCCCTCATGAGCCGCGCCCGCCTGCGCTGTGTGTTGTCGACCTGCTTGACCGTGTTGTTGTCGGCCCCCGCTCGCCCGGCGGCAGAGCAAGGCTGCAGCGCCGATCTATGCGTCGGGCCGGGCTTTCGCTATGCCACGCCCAGCGCCGCCGCGCTCGAAGTCAAGGATGGCCAGAGTGTCGGCATCGCCGCCGGTGAGTATGCCGGAGACGTCGCCGTGTGGCGGGCGCACGATCTCACCATCACAGGCGTCGGCGGCAGGGCGCACTTGCGAGCGGCCGGCGCCCACGCCGAAGGCAAGGCGATCTGGGTCATCAAGGGCGATCGCGCGCGCATCGAGCACATCGAATTCTCCGAGGCCAAGGTGCCCGACCGCAACGGCGCGGGCGTTCGCTTGGAAGGAACGCATCTGACCGTGCGGCATTGCTATTTTCACGACAATGAGACCGGCATCTTGACCGGCAAGAATGCCGCCAGCGACGTCGTGGTGGAATTCAGCGAGTTCGCGCGCAGCGGCGCGCCCGGTGCACATCCGCACAACATCTACATCGGCAACGTCCGCAGCTTCACGCTCAAGTGGAGCTATCTGCATCACGCCCGGGTGGGGCACAACGTCAAATCGCGCGCCGCGGTGAACCACATCTACTACAACCGCATCATGGATGAGACCAGCGGGCGCTCGAGCTACTCGATCGATCTGCCCGACGGCGGCCTTGCCTACGTGGTCGGCAACTTGATTCAGCAGGGCCCGCTCACCGAGCATCGAAATATCGTTGCCTATGGCGCAGAGCATTTGCTGTATCCCAAGAATCAGTTGTACTTGATCAACAACACCTTGGTAAACGACGGCGCTGATGACGGCGTGTTCGTCTGGGTCGCGCGCGGCGCACGCCCCGCGCAGCTGGTGAACAATTTGTTCGTCGGCTCGGGCCAGCTCACGCGCGGGCCGGTCGACCTGCGCGCCAACCTCAATGTGGCTACCAGCGACTTGGTCGACTCCGCGCGCTACGACTACCGCTTGGCGGCCGGCTCGCGCGCCATCGGCGCCGGCGTCGCCCCCGGTTCTGCCGATGGCGTGCGGCTGCGGCCCGACTCTCAGTACCTCCACCCACTAAGCGCGACAGCGCGCCGCGACGGCTCTCCGCTCGACATCGGCGCCTTGGCATACCAGCCGATGCACTGAGCCTCGCGCTCGGCCGCGCTCTTCGATTCGACGAACACCGCGCCGCGATGTCCGCCGCCGCGTGCGCCTGCCTTGCCGTGACAGAAACGTGACAATTGCGTGAGCGCGGCATGACGCCGCGTGCCCATACTCGCGCTCAAATAGGCCGGCGCCCCTATTGATCTTCCTCCCTTTTTAAAGCTGGTTTCTTGGAGGCTATAAATGACAAGCGAATGGAAATCGCAGTTAGCACAACCACGGGCAGCGCGACGAAGACTACGGCCGAATTCGACCGGCGCGCTGGCTCTGAGCCTACTCTGTAGCGCCGCCCTCGCCGACATCGAAGATCGCGACAGTCGCGACCGCGGCCAGGGTGCAGCCGAATTGCGCCATTTCATCGCCGGCCAGGTCGGCGGCATTCAAAAATTGATGGTTCCGGCTAAGAACGAAGACCTGCCGCAGCCGCGACTTGCCAATGGCAGTCCAGACCCGCAATTCCAAACCACGGAGGCCAAGCGCTTTCTTGGCAAGATGCTGTTTCACGACCCGGCCCGCGCGACAAGAATTCGCCCCGAATTTGGCGGCGTTCTTTCTACCGCCGGGACCACATCCTGCGGCAGCTGTCACTTGGGCGAGGCGGCGTCCAAAGCGGGGCAACTGATCAACTTCGCCGCCGGCGGCGAAGGGCGGGGCTATACGGACGCCAGGGGCAACTTCATTCCGCGCAGGCGGCCCAACCTCGCCATCTTGCCGCAACTGCGCAGCACGCCGCTGTTTCCAGGCGACGCCTTGGTGGACTCGCTGCCCACACTTGCGGACATCTACCAGACCACGCGAGGGATCGTGTTTGGCCACCCGGCCATAGGCCGCAAGCTCGAGGCCGAGGGCGTGAAACCAGTTCTGCTAGCGACCGGGCGACTCGACGCCTTGGACAGCGTGGGACGCAATGCGCCAACCGTAATCGGCGCCGCCTTCAACAATCGCCTGTTGCAGGGCGGATTCGCCGGCGAGCCCGACTCGTCGAGCGGTGCGTTGAACCCGTTCGGACACGGGGCGCAAGAGAATGTGGCGCTGTTGCTACTCGACGCGCATCGCATGCTGGATGACGATCCAACTCGGGAGAGCCAGTCCGCCGCCCTGAAGCGGATCCCGGCCTTCGTGCAGCTGTTCCGCGACGCTTTCCCCGACGAGGCCAAGCAGGCCGATGCGGCAGGCAACTTGGACCCGCTGATCAACAACATCACAGTCTTGCGGGCGACGGCGACATTCATGCGCACCGTGGTTACGCGCAACGCTCAGTGGGACAAGTTCCTGGCCGGTGACAACCGTGCGCTCAGCTCTAAGCAACGACAGGGCGCGAAGCTGTTCTTCACCAGGGCGGAGAACGGCGGCGCGGGTTGTTTCAGCTGTCACAGCGGCCCGATGCTCAACAAGCAGCCGAACGACCCGGATGTCGCCGGTGTCGGACAGTTGGTGGAAGAGAACTTCTTCAACCTAGGGCTTGCCGACCACCCACTGCAGGCTTTGAACAGGGCTTCGAGAAACGATCCCACCTTCCGCGACGATGGGCGGCAGGAAATTACCGGCAATCGGGACCACCGCTTCAAGTTCCGCGTACTGACCCTGCGCCAGTTGAAAGATGGCCGATTCTTCTTCCACAACGGTTCGTTTACGAGCGTGAAGGACGTCGTGCAGTATTTCAACGCCGGTGTGCCGCAAGACGCGGAAGCGGGTGCCCCGAAAATACTCTCGACTCGCTTCTCGCATCCGCGCGGACCCGGCTCGGAACGAGGTCTAGGCTTGAACGAAGGTCAAGTCGACGCGATCACGGACTTCGTCGTGAACGCACTCTATGATCCGGCGTTTGTGCAGTTCGATCCGAACTCGACCACCGACACCTTCCAACCCAACGCGCGAGATTTGACGTACTCGGTCTATCGTCCGGACCTCAAGGCCTTGGGCGCCAAAGACGGCTTCATGCCCAGCGGCTTGACGCCCGACAACAGCGACGCGTTGACCCGACGTGATCTTGGGCTCGAGTTTCTGGACGTCACCTCGATGGCCGCCATCTCTCGCTACGATGCGGCTCGTGTCGGCGAAGACGGGCGTAACGTCGATGTGTACCGCATCACCAACAACGGTACGTCGGTGATCGACACGCATTTGCTGGTGATCGCCAAAGGGCTGCCGAAGAATGTCCGGATGATCAACGCGAGCGGCACCACCAGCGCCGGAGATCCCTATCGCCGCATCTTCTTGCGTAACGGCGTATTGGAACCCGGCCGCAGCATCTTCGTGAGACTGCGCTTCAGCGGACGAGACAACCCGTCACAGGGTAACTACTCGCTCGCGCTGCTGTCAGGGCAAGGCAACCCGTAATCATCGAGTTCGCCATCGCTCAACTGGACCTCGCCGCCGCGGCGGGGTCCGTCACGCCGCAGAGAGGAGTCGACCATGCAGCAAAGCAGGAGACGCGAATCGTTGGTGGCGCTCGCCGTCCTGGCAAGCACATTCGTACTGATCTGGGTGACAGCGGCACCGGCCGCAACCGATGAGGCAAGCGATGAAAACGCGCGATCGCAGTGGCGGCTCGTCTCGCCGCCCCTCTGATACCCACGGCCGTAGTAAGCTCAAGCCCGCATCCGGATGCGGGCTCTAGAGCCATACCCCCTAATCTACTTGATTCGCCGCGCGCTGTAGCCTTCGGCGATATTGTCTTCGAAGTAGCTCCCCATCGAAGGAGCAGCCATGAAGCGGCGATGCACTTCGCTCGGCACGCGCGAATACTGCACGATCTTGCCGTCGCTGAACTCGATCTCCAGCACCTGGCCGTTCGCGTCATAGGCGACCGAACGCAGCTTGCTGGCGTTGACTTTCTTGCGTTCCATGCCGTTGTTCCGCAAGGATAGGCGTTCGAACTCCGTTTGCCCGATACGCCATGCTACCCGAACGCGACCTCTTCGGCTCGCTCGAAGCGCCCGAAGTAGAGCAGCACCGTCGGCAAGATCAATAAGTTGAGGATGGTCGAGGTAATCAACCCGCCGACGATGATGGTCGCCATCGGTCCTTCGATCTCGCGACCCGGCTCACCGCTACCCAGTGCGAGCGGCAACAAGCCCAACGCGGTCACCAGCGCCGTCATCAGGATCGAGGGCAAACGCTCGGCGGCGCCGCGCTTGGCGGTCTCGGCATTCCATTGCCGGCCTTCGACATTCACCAAGTGCTGGTAGTGCGACACCAGCATGATGGAATTGCGCAAGGTGATGCCGAACAAGGTGACGAACCCCACCAACGAGCCCAACGTGAGCCATCCGCCGGTAGCGAACACCGCGACCACGCCGCCGAACAGAGCGAACGGCAGGTTGAGAAAGGTAATCACCAAGTTGCGCAGACTGTTGAACGCCAAATACAGCAGCGCAAAAATGCCTACCCCGGCGAGCACGGCGTGCACGATCAGGTCTTGCCGCGCCTGCGCTTGGGCTTCGGCCGCGCCGGTCACTTGCATGTAGTTGCCGGGAGCGAAGCGCACTTCTTTGACGATGCGCTCGCGCGCCTCGGCGACGAAGGCCTCGATATCGCGCCGCAGTACGTTCGTCGTCACGGTTTGCAGGCGCTTGCCGTCTTGATGCAGCACCTTGTAGCGGCCGCTGGTTTGACTGATGTCGGCGATATCTTTCAGCGCAATCAGCTTGCCGTCCGGTGTCCGCAAGGTCAGCGCTGCCGCTTGCTGGATGTCGGCACGCTCGCGCGGATCGACGGTGACGACCAGGCTCACCGGCTGGCCGCCGGTCACGATCTGGCCGACCGCGACCCCTTCGAACACGGTCTGAATCCAGTCCATCGCAGCACCCGGCGTCACGCCCCAGGCCTTGAGCTTGTCGTGCCGCAAGCGGATAGAAAGCTGCGGCAAACCGAGCGGGGCTTGCACCTGCACGTCGGCGGCGCCCGGCACGCGTGCCAGCACCGCCGCCACACCTTGTGCGTCGCGGTCGAGGTTGTCCAGGTCGGGACCGAACAGATTGATCACCACCGGCGCGGCGTAGCCGGCGATGGTCTCCTCGATACGCTCGGTGAGGAAGGTGTTGATGGCAAACGTCACACCGGCGAAATCGCTGGTGTTGGAGGCGATCATCTCGGCTTCGTCGCGATCGTCGGCGTCGTCGTCCTGCGCGACGCCGGTCAGGGCGGCGCGCATCTCGCGCAGGATGCGGCGCTGCTCGCGGCCGGGAAGCGAGCCGATTTCCACCTCGATTTCGCTGTAGTGCGAGCCGAAAGTGTCGGCGCCGTTGGCCGCGCGCCCGACCCATTGCGCGACCGACTTCACACCTTTGATCTTGCCGATCGCCTCGCTCACCTTGCGGCCGATACGCAGCGACTCGCGCTCCGAGGTGCCGGGTATGGCCGACATGTGCACGATGTAGTGCCCCTCGCGCAGCTCGGGCAGGAATTGCCCGGAGAACAGCGGCAGCATCGCCACCCCGGCAGTGAGCACCGCCGCCACCACACTCAAAGTCGAGACCGGATGGCGCTCGATCGCCTCGAGCGCGCGCCGGTAGTGCGGCTTGATCCAGCGAATCAGCGGCGGGTCGTCGGTCTTGTAGGCGCGGCGCGATAGCAGCGCGTACGACAGCGCCGGCGTCACGGTGAGCGCGACCACCAGCGAAGCCAGTATGGCGAGAATGTAGGCCACCCCGAGCGGCGCGAACAGCTTGCCCGCCACGCCTCCCAGGGTGAGCAAGGGCACGAATACCAGCGCGACGATAAATGTGGCGTACACCACGGAGCCGCGCACTTCCATCGAGGCGTCGAACACCACTCGCCAGACCGGGCGCGGCTCGGCACTGGTGCGGTTCTCGCGCAGGCGACGAAACACGTTCTCGGTGTCGATGATGGCGTCGTCGACCACTTCGCCAAGCGCAATGGCGAGCCCGCCCAGCACCATGATGTTAAGACTCATGCCGAACGCTTGCATCACCAAGGTGGCGGCCAGCAGCGAGAGGGGAATCGCCATGGTCGAGACGAACGCCGTGCGCGCGTTGTACAAGAACAAGAACAGCACGGCGACCACCAGCGCCAAGCCAATGGACAGGTCACGCTGCAGGTTGCCGATCGCGGTCTCGATGAAATTGGCCGGGCGAAACAAGTCTCGCCGCAGCTCGACCTTCTCGCGCGCGAGCAGCGGAGCCAAGTCATCTAACGCGCGCTCCAGCTCCAGAGTCACGGCGTGGGTATTGCTGCCGAGCTGACCCTGAACCATCAGAAACACGCCGAGCTTGCCGTCGATCTGCGCCGCGCCGATGGAAGGAGCGGCCGCCTCCACCAATTGCGCCACATCCGCGAGCGTGACGCTCTGCGTGGTGCCCGTCTTCACCACCACATCGGCGAGCTGGCGAAAGCTGTGGGTCTGCCCCTCGGCGGTGACGATGATGCGCTGGTTCACGTTCTCGATGAAGCCGGCGCCGCGCAGCCCGCTCGCGTTGCGCGCCGCCTCAGTCACCTCCGCGAGCGACAAACCGTAGCGCAGCAGGCGATCGGGCAAGACCTGGATTTGCCACTGGCGCACGTGGCCGCCGAACACGTTGACGTCGGCCACTCCGTGCACGCCGAGCAGGTGGGGCCGCACGGTCGCGTCGACCAAGCTGCGCAGATCGGCGAGGCTGCGCGTCTGAGAAGTCAAACCGACTCCCAGCACCGTGCTGGCCGAAGAAGTGAGCGGGGTAATGTTGGGCGTCACTCCCTGCGGCAGCTGCGTACCCAAGGTGGCCAGGCGCTCGGCCACCAGCTGGCGATTGCGATAGATGTCCGATTCGTCGGCGAAGATCACCGTCACGATCGACAGGCCCGGTATCGATTGCGAGCGCAGGAACTGGATCCCCGCGGTGCCCGAGATCGCCGCTTCGATGGGGTGGGATACCAAGGTCTCCACCAGCTCGGCGGAGAAACCGGTCGCCTCGGTCTGAATCACGACCTGGGTTGGCGAAAACTCGGGGAACACCTCCAGGCTGGCGTGCGTGAGCTGCCACAGACCGAACACGATCACCGCGGCCGCCACCGCGATGATCACGCCGTAGCGGCGGATGGAAAACCGGATAATGGAAGCGATCAACGGGATCGGAGATCGAGCAGGGAGAATCGAAGTGCGTGCGGCATCGAGGCGATCAGTCCTCGTTCTCGTCTTTGATCTGGTAGCGGAACTCCTCCGACAGCAGCAGCTGCGCTCCGCTCACCACGACCGGCTCGCCGGCTTTGAGCGAAGTCGTGAACCAGCCCTCCGCCACGGGTACTTCCGCCTCGACCGGCCGGCGCACGAAGATCTCGGCGCCGCTCTTTACATACACCCACGCCTTGCCGGCGTGCCAAACCAGCGCCGCCGCGGGAACCGCCACGCCCGCTCGCGCTTGGCCGGCCGAGAGCTTGGCGGTGACGCGCATGCCGGCGCGCAAGCCGTCTGCGCGCACGAGATAGAGATACGTTCTGCCCGGCACGCTGGCGTCGGCCTGCAGCGCGGCGGAGACAAAGCGCGCCTCGCGCGCCGACTCCGCCCCGACTGGTGCGATCGGCAAGGCCTTCGGCGCCTCCTGCCCCGACGGCAGTGCCATTTGCAGCAGCATGTCCTCGCCACGCGCCAACCGCTCGAACGCGGGCTCGCCCGCAACCGCCCAGCCCGCCAGCACTTCGCCCCACTCTTGCCGCATCAGCGCCTTTGCGCCCGCCGCGGCGGCTTGCGCGGCGGCGAGCCGCGCGCGGTCGGACTTCCACTCCGATTCGGCGCTCTCCATGGCGCGGCGCGATACAGTCTGCTCGTCTCGATACAAGGCCTGTGCGCGCTTGAACTCAGCTTCGCTGCGCGCCAGCGCGGCGCGCACCACGCGCGCGTCGTTTTCCGCGCCGACGTAGCGGTTGCGCAACTCGAGCAAGCTCTGCACACCGATCACGCTGCCGTAGATCGCGCTGTCGGCGCGCTGCGCGTGCGGCTTGACCGGCGCGGTGGCGATCGCGCTGGCGGCCTGCGCTTTCGCGCTCAGCTTGACCGCCGGCGCGCCGTCCTGGTCGAAGGTGCGCGCCGGGGCGGCGGCGGACTTGTGGCCATCTTCACGCAATTGGGCGATCTCGTCACGCGCGAAGTACACCAACGCACATGCCAGCACCACGACCAGCAACGTTAGGGCGCCGACAATGTAGGTGAGCTGGCGGGCTTGCAGCATCAGGGCTCCGACTTGCCGCCTTGCGAAACGGAAGCCGCCGCGCGGGCGGGATTCGCGCGCGGCTCCTGATACGGCACACCGAGTGCTTGGCTGCCGTCGAGCGGCCTCTGCACCGCCGCTTCCAGCATGCCGAGCGCGCGCTGCGACTCGACTTGCTGAGCGTGCTCGGCGTTGCGCGCGAGGATCGATTCCAGCTGGGCCTGGGCCAACTCCAAGCGATCGGCGCCGCCGCGGGAGAACTGCCGCTCGACCCGCGCCGCACGCTCTTGTTGCGCCATGGCCATCCGCCCCGCGTCCACGAGTGCGCGCAGTCCCGCACGGTAGGTCGCCAATGCCTGGGCGACCTCGCTCAACACCGTCGCTTCGAGCGCCAGCAGGCGGCGCGCCTGCAGCTCGCGCCGCGCCATCGCCTCTGCGATCGGGCCCTTGTTCGTGCTCGGCAGGCCGAGCGTCAGCCCCAAGCCGATGCCGAAACGATTGTCGCCCTGGTCGCGCGTGTAGCCGGGCTGCCAGCGAAGCTCCGGATACTGCTTGGCGACTTCGAGTTTGAGCGCAGCCTCGGCCGCTTGATAGCTGACCAGTTCTCGTCGCACATCCAGCCGATCGGCGAGCGCGCCGTCTTCGAGCGCGCGCTGATCGAAGTCCTGCTGCGAGACGCTCTTGAAATTTTCCGTATCGATCTTGACGGCTTGGATCTGCTGCTCGGCTACGCCGATTGCCTCCGCCAGCTGTGGCGTATGACTGTCGAGCCGGGCGCGCGCTTGGCCGAGCCTGGTCTCGACCTCGAAAGCCGCCAAACGCGCTGCCGCCACTTCGGTCTGGTTCGCCACCCCGCCCGCGAAGCGCTTCTCCTGCAAGCGCAGCAGTTCCTTGCGTGCCGCATGTTCCGCCGTAAGCGATTGCGCTTGCCGCTCGAGCGCATAGCGCTCGAACAAGCGGGCTCGCAAACGGCTGCGCACCTCCCACGCCGTCGTACCGACATTCAGACGTGAAGCTTCGCTCGTGGCGCGCGCCTGATCGACTTTGGCGCGCTGCTTGCTCGCGCTCACGATGGGAAAATCGAATGCGAAGCCGAGCGCCCAGGGCGAGCGCTCGCGCGAAGGGCGAATGCTTTCCGCCTTCGCTTCCAGTCCGAACGGCGCCGGCGCGCCTGCCGTCACCTCTCCCGCGCGCGCCAGTGCCCATTCGCCGCGCGCGAGATCGAGGCTGGGATGAAAATAGAACGCCGCCAAGGTGAGTTCCGGCAGCGTCCATCCCTGGCGCGGCCAACTCGGTTGGGGAAGGCCGTGCAGGATCATGAAATCTCGAAGATGGGGGTCGGCGAGCGAGCGGCTGCGCAAGTCCTGCGCCATCGATTCGACGGCGATCGGCTTGGGCGTGTACGCTTGGTGAGCGCACCCCGCGGCAAGCAGCGCGAGCGCTGCGATCGCCGCGCGCCGACGCGCAACGCACCCGCCGATGCGACTTGCCACTTTCCTCAATCCGACGCCCCGTGGCCGCGCTCGAACGCAACGCGGTAGTTAGTTGTAGCGGCGGAATTCTAGCAGAGGCATTGCGGAGAACAGCCGGACGGTGCGTGGGACGCACCCTACGCGCGGTGCGTTGAGAGGGATATCACGTAGGGTGCGCCCTGCGCACCGAGTAACCGTGGCATGGTGCGTGGGACGCACCCTACGGGCGGTGTGGTGAGAGCGATATCACGTAGGGCGCCCTGCGCACCGAATAACCGTGGCGTGGTGCGTGGGACGCACCCTACGCGCGGTGTGGTGAGAGCGATGCCATGTAGGGT
>CAZILI010000065.1:0-12752 GCA_964539965.1 uncultured Burkholderiales bacterium
CTGCTCCAACCGATACAGCCACGCGAGCAATTCTGCGATCGCGCGATACAGAGTAGGCGGGATGTGCTGATCCAAGTCGAGTTGCATCAGCAGGGAGACCAGCTCCCGCGATTCATGCACATAGACTCCGGCGTCCCGCGCTCTCCGGATGATTTCTTCGGCAATTCGCCCGCGACCTTGAGCCACGACCGTGGGTGCCAGGTCGCCGGTTCGGTACGCCAGCGCTACCGCCTCAGGGCTGGGCCTAGTAGGCATCGCAGGCCACGTCAACGGAAAGCGGCCGAAGGCCCGCGTCGGCCAGCGAGCGTGCGAGTTCGAGGCTCGCCCCGCGCAGCTTCGCCTGTGTGCCCGCGTGCCCGACGCTCATGCGGATACCGATGCCGCCATCGGTCAGGGTTAGCATAGCGTCCACTACCCCTAGCTGAGGCAGCTCCAGGCGCAGGTGTGCCCTCCAACTGCGCGAGACCGCGCCACCCGTTGCATGGCGATCGTCGCTGCCAACGCTCAAGTGAGCGAACTGCTGTGGCCAGACTTCCGCGCGGCAGATGGCGGCACCAGTCTCCAGTGCCTGCAATTGGTTTTGTACCGCGTTCACGGCTTCGGCTGGAATAGATGCGCGCGTGCTCTCCGACGCCGCTGCTTCGAAGGCGCCCGCCATCGAGCCTGCGATGAACCGCAACTCGGACCGGCTGCCGAGCGAAGCCTGAGGCTCCCGCGCGATCGAACTCAGGTCGCGCTTGCCTTCTACCCACGCTTCTAGGTGCGACTCGTAGAACAATCCGCTGTGCTCAAACGCGTCGGCCAAGCTCGCGGCGAGGCTTGCTGGGCCAGCTTTCAAGCCGACTACGGATACCGTTAAAGGTTCCGGCCCCTCGCTTGCCGCGTGAGTCGCCAGTTGCGTGAGCAACCTTGCCGCCGGGGTGAGTTCGGTAGTATCGGGCTCGATCACCATTGCCTCCGCCATTGCGGTCAATGCGCCGAGCGAGGTCGCTCGCAATCGCAATTGCGTGCCCGGCGCGATAGCTTCGGACAGTGGCAAGTCGATCTGCTCTGCGTCGACCTCAAGCACGGTTCGGCCATTTGGTAACGCCATGCGGACGGTCGCCTCAATCGTCTTACCCGCGATGAGCGCCGCCAGCGCGGCGCGCGGCCCACCCCCTCGCGACTCGGTCACGAGGTCGTTGATCGCTTGCAGGGGAACGACGACCACACGTGCGGCCCGCCCCGTGGCGGGAGTGCTGGTGTCTTGTGTGGGCGCGATTCGCATAGCGTCGTCCTCGCGCCGATTGTTGCTACTCGTTACGCAGGTAGGCGGCGGTGGCCTTGCGCTGATTGGCCCCGGAGCTGAGTAGGGCTTGAAGCCTGGCTAGTCGGGGATTCACCAGATCGCGAATCTCCGCGTCTTCGGCGAGGATGTTGCGGATGAGTTCTTCTTTGCGCGGCCTGTCGGATTCGGTCAACGTCACCGTCTCGGCATGCCGCTCGAGTTGTTCGATCAAGCGCGCGCATTCTGCCTCGTGCCTGACTAGGTCATCCCAGTCGCCGCGTCGCGCGGCGGCGAGCATGTTCGAACTCTCCCGCGCGATCGATTCGTAGTAGCTCAACAATGACGATTGCTGTGTCACTTTTTCTCAAATTGTTAGCCGATGGCGGCGAGCTTGCGCTGTGGCAGATTGGGCTTGCCTGACGTGCCGATGGTGGCCCAGGCGTCACGCAGTTCCGATAGGAGCTTGGTTACTTCGTCTAGTCCTTCTACCTCATTGCGCATGCTGGCGAGCAGCAGGCGGCGACTCATGTAATCGTACAGTTCGCGCAATTGGCGAGCCAAGTCGCCCCCGGCCTTTTCGTCCAGGCTCGCGCGCAGTCCCTCGTCGATGATCTGAATGGCCTTGGAAATCGACATGCCCTTAGAGGCGACGTTGCTTGTTTGCATGTAACCCTTCGCTTTGCTTACCGCGAGCGTGGCCGCCTCGAACAGCATCAGAATCAGGCGATGCGGATTGGCCGTGTGGATGCTCGTCTCCAAATCGATGTTGGCGTAGGCGTTGGCAGCGCGGTAAAGAGCAGCGTTCACTGTATTCCCCGGATAGCGTTGATGATACTAGTAATATCGGCGAAAACCTGCCGCAATTTAGTTTCGTCGCCGGAGAACCGAAGCCAACGGCGGCGGTGTCTTGCTCGACTTGCGGCCAGGCCTGGCGAGCTTGCGACCCTCTACAAGGAGAAAAGCGCGGGGGCTTTTTGGCGCCCCGCGCTTAAGGTGTTACTGGATAGTTGTTAGGAGCTTATCCACGGAGCAGGCTCAGGACGTTCTGCGGCAGGGAGTTCGCCTGGGCGAGCATGGCGGTGCCGGCTTGCTGCAGGATCTGGTTCTTGGTGAGCGCTGCGGTTTCGGCGGCGAAGTCGGCGTCGCGGATGCGGCTACGCGAAGCGTCCAAGTTCTCCGAGGTGCTTTGCAGGCTGGCGATGACCGAGCCGAAGCGGTTCTGGATGGCGCCCAAGTTAGCGCGCGCGGTGTTGACTGCGCTCAGGGCGGCGTCCATGGTGGTCATGGCGGTGTCGGCGCCGGCGACCGAGGAGATGTCCAGCGTGGCGAAACCGGTGGTGGTCGTGGGGGTCGTGGTGGCAGCGGTCAGGCCAGTGGTGGCGGTGGTAGCCGTGCCGGCCAGAGCGACCACGATGTTCGGGGTGGCCGGGACGCTGCCGGAGTTAGTCAGCACGACCTGGGTGGGAGCGCTCGACAAGACGGTGGCGTAGACGCCGGTTTGCGATGAATAAGAATTGACCGCCGCGGCGATAGAAGAAGCGCGGTTGGCGGCGTTGGTGTCGGCGGCGATGCCACCGACGCTCACACCGTTGATGGTCAGATCGCCGGCAGTGATGGCGGTAAACGCGCTAGCGGCGGCGCCGGTGACTTGGGCGACCGAGGAGCTGCCGAGGTTGGCGCTCTGCGCGTTGACGATGCTGCTAACCGTGATGGTTTCACCGACGTTGGCGCCGACTTGGAACGCTTGGTTGGTGAACGAGCCGTCGAGCAGTTTCACGCCGTTAAACGAAGTGGCGCTGGCCACACGGTCGATTTCGGACTTCAGCTGCTGCGCTTCGGTGTTCAGCGCCGCGCGGTCGGTCGCGCTGTTGGTGGCGTTACGCGCCTGCACGGATAGTTCGCGGATACGCTGCAGGTTGTTGCCGATCTCACCGAGCGCGCCTTCGGCGGTTTGCGCCAGAGAAATACCGTCGTTGGCGTTGCGGACCGCGGTGTTCAGGCCGCGGATCTGAGCGGTCATCCGCTCGGAGATCGCCAGGCCGGCGGCGTCGTCCTTCGCACTGTTGATGCGAAGGCCAGAGGACAGACGTTGTAGCGAGGTGGCCAGCGCGCTTTGCGACACGTTCAGATTACGCTGCGCATTCAACGAAGCCACATTCGTGCTAATGACTTGAGGCATGATAGTTCCCTGTTTGGGTTGCTGATGCTATCAAGTATCGGCAGAAGCCGAGCGCAGTTTAGGGAGCCTTTGAATCGGCCCTGTATCCCGCCGGGCCGCCGGGGCGGCCACGTGGGACATTATTTCAGACGGCATTTAGTTTCTTTGTTGCTGTGACGGCAGCAGCGCGTTGAGTTGACGCTGCAGGTAGGTGCTGGTGTTTTGCATGCGTGACACGGCAGCGTCTAGCGCAGTGAATTGCGCGCGAAGGCGCTTCTCCGTGTCCTGCAGGCGGCGCTCCAAGGTGTCGCGCTGCTTGCCCAGATCTCTTATCGAGTTATTGATGCCGTCGGTGCGGCCACTCAGCAGACCGTCGGAATCCACCAACGAGTCGATCGCCTTGTCCAGGGCGCCAGCGAGGCCGATAGTCGATCCGGAGGAAACAAATAGAGTGGACAAGTCCTTGCTGGGGTTGTCAAGAGCGGCTTGCAACTTGGAGCTATCGATCGCGAGCGAGCCGTCCGCTTGAAATGTGATCCCGACCTCGGACAGGCGAGAGTAGCCACTGCTGCCGCCACCGACCGGATTGGACAGAACGTTGCGCAGCTGGCTTTGTACGATGCGAGCAGCGCCGTCGCCGTTGAGGGGCGACGCCGTTCGTGTCGTCGAGTTGAACGCGGTCAGGTCGCGCAAGGTTCTGCTCAAGTCGTTGTAGGACTTGACAAACGCCTCGATCTTCGCCTTGATCGCCGCCGTGTCTTTGTTGACCGAGATGGTCGTAGGCGTGCCGACGTTGGTTTTCAGTAGATTCAAGGTGAGCCCGTCGAGCGCCCCTGAAATGCTGTTTGACGCACTCGAGACGTCGATTCCATTGATCTTGAGCGCGGCATTTTGGGCCGCCTTGGTCTCGCTCAAGTTCGTGATGTTTCCGCCGGCGGTCGTGGGGTCGTACACCAACTGAGAAAGGCCAGCAGCGTCTACATTGTTGCCGTCGGCATCGGTGGTGGTGATGCGGATCGAGTTGGTCAGGCCGGTGTCGTTCGCGGTGAGGAACAATTGGCTACCGCCAACGCCGTTCACGATGGTTGCCGATACCCCCGCGCCGGCCGCATTGATCGCGTCGCGGATGCCAGCCAATGTCGAATTGGTCGAGTCGATCGTAATGTTCTTGGCCGATTTCTCGGGGTTGACAGTGAACACGCCTCCCGAATAACTGCCCAGTTCCAGCCGGATGGTGCCCGTGCCGACGACCTGCGAACTGGAAGTGAAGCCCCCCTTGGTCAATTGCTGCGATTGAGCGAGGGCGAAAACCTCGACGCTGTAGCTGCCGGCCACGGCAGAGGCGCTGGCGCTGACGGAGAGCACTTTGTCGTCGCCGACCGAGGGCTTGAAGACGTTGAATTTGCTCGTGTCCTTGAGCGATTGTGCCGTGCCTTGCAGGCCGGTCAACATGCTCTTGAGCGTCCCGTATGCGGACAGTTTGGTGCGGTAGGTTTGCTCGCGTTGATCCAGGGCTGCGATCGGCCGACGCTCTATCGCCATCAACTGCGACACGATGCCGTTGATATCTAGCCCGGATCCGATTCCGGGGGACTGCAGTGCGGGTGTGTCGGCCATGGCGCTTTCCCTAGACCTTTTGCTTCAGCAACAAGCCTTGCAGCTTGTCGATCGCGCGCGAGATAGCCAGCATCTCCTCGCTCGGTATTTGACGGACGACTTCTTTCGTGACGGAGTCGACGACCTTGACGACCGTGCGACCGCTGTCTTGGTCGATCGAAAACTGCAAGTCGCGCGCCTTGGCCTCGACCGCCGCACGCACGCGGGCGACGGCCTCTTCCAGCGACTTTCTACGCTCCACGGGTGAAGGTGCGGGCATCGCTTCTGGCGGCTCGACCGGCGCCGCGGGTGTGGGAGCTTCGAGCTTGCCGCGGACGAAGGACGACACGTGTGTTGCGGTCAGTGCGGAAATGTCGTTTATGTTCATCTTGCGACCCTCTACAAGGAGAAAAGCGCGGGGGCTTTTTGGCGCCCCGCGCTTAAGGTGTTACTGGATAGTTGTTAGGAGCTTATCCACGGAGCAGGCTCAGGACGTTCTGCGGCAGGGAGTTCGCCTGGGCGAGCATGGCGGTGCCGGCTTGCTGCAGGATCTGGTTCTTGGTGAGCGCTGCGGTTTCGGCGGCGAAGTCGGCGTCGCGGATGCGGCTACGCGAAGCGTCCAAGTTCTCCGAGGTGCTTTGCAGGCTGGCGATGACCGAGCCGAAGCGGTTCTGGATGGCGCCCAAGTTAGCGCGCGCGGTGTTGACTGCGCTCAGGGCGGCGTCCATGGTGGTCATGGCGGTGTCGGCGCCGGCGACCGAGGAGATGTCCAGCGTGGCGAAACCGGTGGTGGTCGTGGGGGTCGTGGTGGCAGCGGTCAGGCCAGTGGTGGCGGTGGTAGCCGTGCCGGCCAGAGCGACCACGATGTTCGGGGTGGCCGGGACGCTGCCGGAGTTAGTCAGCACGACCTGGGTGGGAGCGCTCGACAAGACGGTGGCGTAGACGCCGGTTTGCGATGAATAAGAATTGACCGCCGCGGCGATAGAAGAAGCGCGGTTGGCGGCGTTGGTGTCGGCGGCGATGCCACCGACGCTCACACCGTTGATGGTCAGATCGCCGGCAGTGATGGCGGTAAACGCGCTAGCGGCGGCGCCGGTGACTTGGGCGACCGAGGAGCTGCCGAGGTTGGCGCTCTGCGCGTTGACGATGCTGCTAACCGTGATGGTTTCACCGACGTTGGCGCCGACTTGGAACGCTTGGTTGGTGAACGAGCCGTCGAGCAGTTTCACGCCGTTAAACGAAGTGGCGCTGGCCACACGGTCGATTTCGGACTTCAGCTGCTGCGCTTCGGTGTTCAGCGCCGCGCGGTCGGTCGCGCTGTTGGTGGCGTTACGCGCCTGCACGGATAGTTCGCGGATACGCTGCAGGTTGTTGCCGATCTCACCGAGCGCGCCTTCGGCGGTTTGCGCCAGAGAAATACCGTCGTTGGCGTTGCGGACCGCGGTGTTCAGGCCGCGGATCTGAGCGGTCATCCGCTCGGAGATCGCCAGGCCGGCGGCGTCGTCCTTCGCACTGTTGATGCGAAGGCCAGAGGACAGACGTTGTAGCGAGGTGGCCAGCGCGCTTTGCGACACGTTCAGATTACGCTGCGCATTCAACGAAGCCACATTCGTGCTAATGACTTGAGGCATTTGTTAGCTCCTTACCCTGATATCGATTGATCGAACTTTCCGGCGGACTCCATGATGCCTTGTCCATGCTGTGGCTAGCAGAAATCGCCGTTGGGAAGGTTATCGACCCCGTCGCGAAAGAACTTTAGACCGGGCGCAGCGGTCGCAGTCGGGCCAAGATAGCAAACCCGAGCTGACGGGAGATGCGCGAACACGGCGGCGGCGGGCGCCTAATTCGATCGATGGAATTGGGCGGTCCGAGTCGTCTCGAACTCGGATAAGCAGGTGATTTATCGGAGACCGACACAAAGAGATACAGTTTCTCCTCTGCGAGGACCTACCGTCAGGGAATCATAACTATTTGATTGTTTGCAGAAATTGTCCCATGTAAGGCATTTTCCTACATAATTTGCGGCGTGTTTTCGTACATCACAATAAAGCGAAGTCGGATTCAAGAAAAACCTGGCGCAGCCGAAGATGGCGACCGTTCGCAACTCGCCATGCATTCAGCCTACAGGAGCCGGGAAATGAAGACTGACAAGCTGTTACAAGAGATTCAGGAAGCCAACCTTTCGTATCTGCTGCTTGCGCAACAAATGATTCGAGAAGATCGCGCGCAGGCACTTTACCGCTTGGGTTTGACCGAACAGGTCGCCGATGTGCTCGAGTCGTTGACCACGGCCCAGATCTTGAAGGTGGCTTCCAGCAGCATGCTCGTCTGCCGGTTCCGGTTCGACGATCAATTGGTCTGGGATCTACTGACCAGCCATAGCAAGGACAAGGCTATCGCTGGGGTGCACGCGGCGATTCTCATGTCCAGCCGTGTCGCGGAGGTCGTCTAAATGAAAGTGCGCAGCGTCCTATCCGAGGCGCAACAGATCGTTCGCGCCACCGAGTTGATTCACTTGGATGCGAGGCTGCAAGTCCTCGAGTCGGAAACGACCTTGAGCCGCGAGCGCCTGCTCCGCCTCTATAAGGAGATCAAGCGCAAATCGCCTCCGAAAGGAATGCTGCCGTTTTCGACTGATTGGTTCATGACGTGGCAACCCAACATCCACGCCTCGCTGTTCATGAATATCTATCGCTATCTCATCAAGAGTTCGGCACTGGACGAGGCCGACGCGGTCATCAGGGCGTACCGCCTGTATCTGGAGCACCTTGACACGCACAAGCTTCCCCGGGTTCTCTCGGTCACTCGCGCCTGGCGGCTCACCAAGTTCGCGGAAGCTGGAATGGTGAAAATGGCGCCCTGCCGCAAGTGCGGCGGCCAGTTCGTCGTTCACACCTATGAGTTACACAGCCAATATGTCTGCGGCTTGTGCCAGCCGCCTTCCCGCGCCGGCAAGGGCAAGAGAGCAGCTGAAACCGAGCACTGATCCCGCGCTTCGAGCTCCTGTAGTACTTCTAGGGCGTGCCAGCCGCGCCCTAGCTTTTTCCCTCAGTTCCCGTTGTGTGAATTGACGCGGAAAACCACCGCAATCCGCGCCATTGCCTCGCGGCCTCTCCCGGGATACTACTGCAGGAACAAGCGCTTCCAGCATGTCTGGTCCAGGCTAAAGAAGGCAGCGATCGAGCCGAAAACAGGTGGGATGGCAGCACTCATGTCAAGAACATCGCTTCTTGGCCAACGCAACGGAATGCCGCGGCTTGACCGGCGGCATCACGGCGCTCTCTCGATAGGAAAGCAAGGCTAGCTAGATGTTCGTACTCATCGGTTATGTCGTCGTCTTGGGCTCGGTGTTCGGCGGCTACGCTATGGCCGGCGGCCACCTCGCGGCGATGTTCCAACCCTTGGAATTGCTGATCATTGGTGGCGCGGCAGTCGGTGCTTTCATTGTCGGGAACAACCCCAAGACCCTGCGCGCGACCATGAAGGCGTTGCCGACTTGCTTCAAGGGATCCAAACACAACAAGGCCCGCTACATGGCGCTCATGGCTTTGCTGTTTGAAATTCTCACCAAGGTGCGCAAGGAAGGCTTGATGTCGATAGAACGCGATGTCGAGACCCCGCACGAAAGCCCGGTCTTTCAGAAGTATCCCGAGATCGCCAGCGATCATCACCTGGTTGAGTTTCTCACCGATTACTTGCGCCTGATGGTGAGTGGCAATCTCAACCCGCTGGAGATCGAGAACCTCATGGACAACGAGATCGAGACGCACCACCACGAGGGTGAGGTGCCGGTGCATGCGGTGCAAAAGATGGCCGACGGTCTACCCGCTTTCGGTATCGTGGCTGCGGTGATGGGCGTGGTTCATACCATGGGTTCGGTGGGCTTGCCGCCCTCCGAACTCGGACAGTTGATCGGCCACGCACTGGTCGGAACGTTTCTCGGCATTTTGCTGGCGTACGGTTTCGTTGCACCGCTGTCGAGCTTGCTCGAGCAGAAGCTGCACGAGTCTTCCAAGGTTTTTCAGTGTGTCAAAGTGACGCTGCTGGCAAGCCTCAACGGCTACGCTCCGGCGGTCGCAGTCGAGTTTGGGCGCAAGGTGCTGTACTCGACCGAACGGCCTACCTTCAGCGAGCTTGAAGGGCACGTCAAGCAAGCCAAGAAAGCGTAGTTGCAAGCCATGGCTCAAGAAGACAAGCGCCCGATCGTCGTCAAACGCGTGAAAAAGGTCGTCGGCGGCCACCACGGTGGCGCCTGGAAGATCGCCTATGCGGATTTCGTCACCGCCATGATGGCGTTCTTTCTCTTGATGTGGCTGTTGGGATCCACCGCGAAAGGAGATTTAGAAGGCATTGCCGAGTACTTTCGCACGCCTCTCAAGGTGGCAATGAAGGGCGGCTCGGGCTCAGGCGACAGTTCCAGCGTGATTCAAGGGGGAGGCCAAGACCTTACCCGCAGTACCGGTCAGGTCAAGCGCGGTGAAACTCCAGACAGGAAGAAGACTATCAATTTGCGCGCCGCGAGGGCGGAAATCGAGCGGCTCGAATTGGCACGCTTGAAGGAACTCAAGAGTCGCATGGAAATGGCCATCGAGGCCAAGCAGACTCTGCGGCGATTCAAGAACCAAATCAAGCTGGACATCATCAACGAGGGTCTGCGCATCCAGGTTACCGACGAGCAAAACCGGCCGATGTTCGACATCGGCAGCAACGAGCTTAAGGACTATACGGTCGAGATTCTGCATGAGATCGCTGCCGTGCTGAATACGGTGGATAACCGCATCACTTTATCGGGTCACACAGACGCGAGTCCTTATGCGGCGGGCGAGAAGGGGTATAGCAACTGGGAACTGTCTGCGGATCGAGCCAATGCCTCGCGTCGCGAGCTGGTCGCTGGCGGTATCGGCGAGCAAAAGATTGTGCGTGTGGTAGGACTTGCGTCCTCCGTCCCCTTCAACGTGCAAGATCCTTTCGATGCGGCCAACCGTCGCATCAGCGTCATCGTGTTAAACAAGAAGACCGAAGAACGCGTCGCCAGGGAAGGTGCAGGTACCGAGGTCGACAGCGGATCGGATGTCGAAGAAGAACTTACCAACATACGCCGGCCCTCTAACGAGGCTAATCCCGAGGTGAAACAGTGAGCGTAGGTCGCCCGACTCATACCGAGCCGACCGCCACGCGATATGGGGTATCGGCATGGGTGCAATTTCTGCTGCGGTAATCGGCCGCGTTTCGCATTCGAATCAGAATTCTCGGGCCGCTCACGCTCCTGATGCGCCGCTCGGTGAAGAGCAGCAAGAGTACGCGATGTTCACGCTCGATCCGAGCGGAGCGATCGACAGTTGGAGCCTCGCCGCGCAGCGCATGCTGGGTTACTCCGAGCGCGAAGCGCTGAGTCTGCACCTATCCCACTTGTACTCTTCCGAAGACGTCGCCCGCGGTTTTCCTGAGCGCGATCTGCGCACGGCGCGGAACGAGGGGCGCGTAGGGGTGCGGGGACAGCGCGTCTGCAAGAACAGGTCGATTGTTCACACGAACGCCATCATCCAGCTGAGTCGTGGAGAGGGCGGTACGGCGAACGGCTTCTCCGTCGTGCTGTTCGATCTCTCCAGCCGCATGAAGCAGCAGCCGAAATTTCATGAGGCGTACGAATTACTGTCGCAACGCCTCGCTGAACGGTCCGAGAAGCTAGAACAAACGCTCGTTGCGCTCAAGGCCTCCGAGGAACGCCTCGCGCTAGCCATCCAGGGCGGGCGCATGGGCCTTTGGGACTGGGATCTGCAAACCAACACCGCTTACCGCGACGACGCCACCTTGGCGATGCTGGGCTACGCCCCTGGCGAGATCGAGCAAAGTAACGACGCCTGGCGCGCGCTAACTCATCCGGAAGACCTGGAGCGTGTGATGGCGACGTGGGCCGCCCACGCAGCCGGAAAGACGCAATACTACGAGTGCGAGTATCGAATGCGCGCGAAGACCGGCGAGTGGAGATGGTTAGTCGCGCACGGGAAGGTCGTCGATTACAGCCCCAACGGCCGGCCTTCTCGCGCAGTCGGCACGCGCCAGGACATTACGGCACGCAAACTCGCTGAGGCGAAACTAGTCGACGCCGAACAGCAGCTGCGCCTGGCAATGGACAGCGCGAACTTGTGCATTTGGGACTGGGATTCGTCCCGAGGAGGGCTTTCTTGGGGCGGCAACACCGAGCAACTGTTGGGGTTCACGCCGGAGACGTTCCGGGGATCGTTCGAGAGTTTGCTCGCCGTCGTGCACGAAGAAGACCGCTCGAGCACGCGGGCCCAAGTGTTAGGAGCCCTCCGGGCAGGCACTTCGCTGCGATGCGAGTTCCGCATCACCCGCATCGACGGTAGCGTGCGTTGGGTCGCCTGCTTCGGGCGCGTACACCGAGGTGTGCAGGGGCAAGCGGGGCGCTTGATCGGCGCGATCCAGGACATCACTGACTCGAAAGCGGCCGAGCAAGCCCTGCGGGAGAGCGAGCATCGCTTTCGCCTCATGGCCGATACCGCGCCGGTACTTGTTTGGATGGCCGACACACGCCGGCGATGCACTTATGTGAACCGCATTTGGCTCGACTTTACCGGGCGGACGCTCGAGGCGGAACGGAACCTCGGCTGGGAGAAGGGAATCCACCCAGACGACTTGGGCCGCTATGTGGCGAGTTTCGAAGAAGCGTCCCGGACCGGTCGACCCTTCACGATCGAATATCGGCGTCGCAACGCGGGCGGCGAGTACCGCTGGCTACTGGAACGAGCCACTCCGCGCGGCGCGGGCGAAGGCGAATCGGCGGGCTACATCGGTTCAGCCGTGGATATCACAGACCGCAAGCGGGTGGAAGAGCAACTATTCGAAGAGAAGGAGCTGCACCGTACCACCCTATCGTCCATTGCCGACGGGGCGATTACCACGGATAGCCAAGGGCATATCCGGTACATGAACAGCGCCGCCGAGCAGATCACCGGTTACGAGTCCAGTAATGCGCATGGACTGCCGATTACCCGCGTGCTCAATCTCTTCGAGCGGGCTAGCGGGAAGCCAATCAATGACTTCATTCACACTTGCTTCCAGGAAGTGCGCCCGATCGAGTTGGCGCGTGCTCTATTGTTGCGTCGGGACGGCCAGGAAGTTCAAGTGGGCGGATCGGTCGCGCCGATATGTGACGTGAACGGCAAGATCACCGGCACGGTCACCGTGATTCGCGATACCGGCATGCGTGAAAAGCGCCAGGTTGCGAGCGCGCAATACTCGTCGTACGACGCGTTGACCGGGCTGCTCACGCGGGAGGAACTCGAGCGAAACCTGCAACGTCTGTTACGCGCCGACGAGCGAGAAGCTCAGCATGCTCTTATCTGCATCGACGTTGACGATTTGCGCCGCATCAATCTAGACCATGGCGCAGCGGCAGGCGACGATCTATTACGCCAGATTGCTGCATTGCTGGAGTCGAAGGTGCGTCGGCACGATATCGTGGCCCGCGCAGGCGGCGATGAGTTTGCGGTCCTCCTGGAGCGCTGTCCTTTGGCCCACGCAAAGCGGCTGGCCGAAACGCTGTGGCAGGCGATCCGGGAAACTCGCTACCTATCGCAAGGCGTCGGCCTTCAAGCTTCGGCCAGCATCGGCATCGTCGGTGTGACGCCCGGCGTGGATTCCATCGCCTCGGTGATGCGTGCCGCGGATAGCGCGTACTACCTGGCGAAAGAGTTAGGTCGCGAGGGA
>CAZILI010000066.1:0-12635 GCA_964539965.1 uncultured Burkholderiales bacterium
GAGTTGGGCGGCACGATCTGCCTGGCGATCGCGGATACCGATCGAGTCTTGTCGCGCACCAGCCGCATGCTGGGTGGGCGCGAATGGGTGCGGCTCGGGGCGGTCGAGATGGCGCTCGACTGTCTGCGCCGCTATCTGCAGGGGTTGCCGATCGACGAGCGCATCGATTTCGAGAAAGCGTGAGGCCACTCATGCAACACGACGGAGGGAAGAGATGAAGATCGAGCGCATCGAATCGCTGCACGCCGACGGCGCGTGGCGCAATTTCGATTTCCTGAAGATCACCACCGACTCGGGGCTGGTCGGCTGGAGCGAGTACAACGAGAGCTTCGGCGGCCCCGGCATCTCGGCGTTGATCGAGGGCGCGGCGCCCGCTCTGGTGGGCAAGGATCCGCGCAAGGTCGAGGCGCATATGGCACTGCTGTATGCACTGCGTCGCACCGCCCCCGGTGGGCCGATGTGGCAGGCCATGGCGGCGATCGAGAACGCGCTCATCGACATCAAGGCGAAAGCGCTTGGCATCCCGGTGTACGAGCTTCTGGGCGGGCCGACGCGGGAGAAAATCCGCTTGTACTGGTCGCATTGCGGGACCTATCGCATATGGGGCGACCGCATGCAAATACCGACGGTGCGCACGCTCGATGATATCGTGAAGCTCGGCAAAGAGGTCCACGCCAGCGGCTACTCTGCGTTAAAGACCAATATCTTGTTGCTCACCGACGGCGAGCCGCGCGTCGTGGTGGGCGGGTTCGGGCGCGGCGACGGATTTCCGGATCTCAACCCGGATCGCTACATGCTGAAGGCGATGCGGGACGTGCTCGCCGCGTTTCGCGAGGGCGCAGGCGCGGACATGGATGTTCTGGTGGACTTGAACTTCAATTTTCGAACCGAAGGGTTCTTGCAGATGGCGCGCACCATGGAACCGTTCGATTTGTTTTGGGTCGAAATCGATACGCGCGATGCGAAGGCCCTGCACCATATCCGCACCCAGACGCGCATACCGGTCGCCTCGTGCGAAACCTTACTCGGTCGGCGCGAATTCCGGCCGTATTTCGAGCATGGCGCGGTCGACATCGCCATCATCGACGTGCCCTGGAACGGTATCGCCGAGTCGGTCAAGATCGCCAACATGGCCGAGGCGTTCGAGGTCAACATCGCTCCGCATAACTTCTACGGCACCCTGTCCACCTTCATGAGCGCGCATTTGGCGGCGACGGTGCCGAACTTGCGCATTATGGAAATCGATCCGGACATGGTGCCCTGGCAGGACGACCTGGTGACCGTGAAACCGGTCATCGAGCGCGGCCACATGCTGCTGCCGCAAGGGCCGGGCTGGGGCACGGAAGTGAACGAGGCGGCGGTGCGCGCGCATCCGCCGCGCGTGCTTGCCGGCGGCAGCGGACAGCAGGAGAATTAAGCGTCGCGCGCTTGAACTCGCGACCGCGCGACACGAAAACACTCTATCGATCAGGAGGAACCATGCTGTACGAGCTTCGCATCTATCACGCCGCGCCGGGCAAGCTGCCCGCGCTCAATAAGCGCTTTGCCGAGCACACGCTCAAGTTCTGGGATAAGTACGGCATCCGCCAGGTGGGCTTTTGGACGACGCTCATCGGCGACAACAACCACGATCTCTACTACTTCCTCGAGTGGCAGAGTCTCGCCGAGCGCGAACAGAAGTGGGACGCGTTCGCCGCCGATGCAGAGTGGCTCAAAGTGCGCGCCGAGACCGAGAAAGACGGCCCCTTGGTTACCTCGATCAGCAACCTGATGTTGTCTCCTACCGCCTATTCGAAGATGAGATAGCGAGCGGGGCGCCCGGTGGCCGTGACCAAGCGGAACAATGCTCTTCGCAGCGCGCTCTTCCTGGCGGGCGTGCTGGTTGCCGGCGCTTCTGGGGCGCGTGAATTCTCGGGCAATCCCTTTGTCGATCCGAGCGGTACCGTCAGGGTCGACGGCGAAACGGTGCATCTGTTCGGCATCTACCTGCCGCCGACCGAGCGGACGTGCTACGAGTTCGAGCGACCGATGCCGTGCGGATCACGCGCGGCGCTGGCGCTGGAGTTCCACATCGGGGTCGAGTTTCTGCACTGCCAGGAAAAGCAGCGCTACAACGACGGTAGCGTGAGCGCGCTGTGCCGCGTGCGCGGCGAAGACCTGAGCGCTTGGTTGCTGCAAAAAGGCTGGGCGCTGGCCCTGCCGGAAGCGCCGTTCGAGTACCACGCCCTGGAGAAGATCGCGCGCTCGAAGGGTGTGGGTGTGTGGGGCTTGTCCGGAGAATTGAAGCACAAGGAAAGGCCGCGGCGCTAAACCTTCGGCGATGGTCGCCTCTGAGCAAGGGATTCCGGTAATCGACCGCAAGATCATGTTGATCGTCCAGTACGCCGCAAGTTGATCTAGATCAAGGTTCCACCACGGCGCTCAGGCAATCTGACGCTTGTCGCAACCTCGGGGGAGCGGCTACGTGGTCGACAATAGGATCGAAGCAATCAAGAACCGCGTGGTGAACGGGCGGCGCGCCGAAGCGCTGGCCGAGATTGATGCCGCGCTCAGCGAAGGCATCGTGGCCAAGCGCATCATGACCGAGGCGTTGATCCCCGCGATGTCAATCGTAGGCGAGAAGTACTCCAGCGGTGAGTTTTTCCTGCCCCAGATGATGATCGCCGCCAAGGCGATGAGCGAAGCCATGGCGCGAATCGGCCCGCGGCTGCTCGAGTCTGGCTACGAGCGCAAAGGCCGGGCGGTGATCGGCACGGTAGCGGGCGACTTTCACGACATCGGCAAGAACATCGTCAAGCTCATGCTCGAGGGTAATGGCTACGACGTGGTGGACTTGGGCGTGGACGTAAGTCCGGAGGCGTTCGTGGATGCCGTGCGCCGCGAGTCGCCGAACTTCCTGCTGATGAGCGCGCTGATTACGCTCACCATGGAAAGCATGCGCCGCACGGTCGAGGTGATGGAGGCGGCCGGCGTGCGTGGTGCGGTGCGCGTGGGCGTTGGCGGAGCGCCGGTAACGCAGAAGTTCGCCGACGAGATCGGGGCCGACTTCTACAGCGAAGATGCCTACGGCTGTGTGGAGCGCTGCAACGAGTTGCTCGCCCCCGCGAGGGTTCATCGATGACGCCAAAAGAACGAGTAATGACCGCACTTGCGCGCGGTATCCCGGACCGCGTTCCGTGGATGGAAGGCGGGGTCGACGAGTCGTTGCAGGTGAAGCTGATGGACGGGCGCAGGGACTACACTCCCGGCGAGTTGTGCCGGCGCCTTGGGATGGATGCTTTCGGTTGGAGCGTGCCGAGCGGCGGGGCGGCTAAAGCGAGCCAAGCGGCCTTTGCCGGACCGCAGGTCGCCAAAGCCGCCTTCTACGATCCTCCTTCGGTGACTTTCGATTTCACGCCGCCGTGGATCGCGGAAATGGGCCGGGACAGCAAGACCGGCCGCCTGTTCGTTAAGCATGGGCTGCTTACCGGACGCGACAAGTTGCACTTGTTCGACGAGTTTCTGCCCGACCCGACACATCCGGCGCGCTACGACGCGGTAGCGCGCTGGGTCGAGCGCTACCGCGAGGATTTCGCGGTGTTTGCGCGCATTCGGCTGGGTACGGCCAGCACCATCGAGAGCATGGGGTTAGACGTTTTTTCCATCATGCTATTCGACGACCCCGACTTGGTGAAGGAGATCCATCGCCGCTTTTCGGAGTGGTCGGTCGCCGTGGTGGAGCGATTGAACCGGATGGATTTCGATTTTCTCTGGGCGTTCGACGACGTCGCAGACACGAAGTCGTCCTGGGTCGACCCGGCGATGTACGACGAATTCATCAAGCCCTATGCGGGACTGGTGGCGCAGGCGATTCGTAAGCCGTGGGCCTATCACAGCGACGGCAACATCTTTCCGGTGCTGGATAACCTGTTGTCGCTCGGCATGAACGCGATCCATCCGGTGCAGCCCTCGGCGATGGACATTGACCGGCTCAAACAGCAGTACGGCAGGCGCGTGTGCATCGTCGGCAACATCGATCTCGACTACACGCTCACGCGCGGCACGCCGGAAGAAACGCGCGCCGAAGTCAAGCAGCGCATCGAGAAAGTCGGTCGCGGCGGCGGTTACATTGTCAGCAGCGCCAACAGCCTGACTGACTATGTAAAGCCGGAGAACGTGCTCGCGGTCGGACGCGCCATCGAGGAGTTCGGTTGGTACGATCGCGCGCCGCAGCCGGCGTGAGCGAATGCTGATCGTCGGCGAGCGCATCAACGCCTCGCGCAGGAACATTCGCGCCGCCTTAGAGCGCATGGACGCGGCAGCGATACAGAGCGAGGCGACGGCGCAAGCGCTGGCGGGCGCGCACTATATCGATGTCAACGGCGGCACGTTCCCAGGGCGTGAGCCGGAGTTACTGTGCTGGCTGGTCGACGCCGTCCAAGCGGTCACCGATCGGCCGCTGTGCCTAGACTCGTCAGATCCGGCAGCGTTGAGCGCGGCGCTGCCGCGCGTCAAAAACCCGGCGCCGATGATCAACTCCATCACGTTGGAGCGCGAGCGCTGGGAACGCGTGCTGCCGCTGGTGCGCGAGTTCGGCGCTAAGGTCGTCGCGCTATGTCAGGGCGAAGGACTGGCCAGCACGGCGCAGCAAAAGGTCGACCTGACGAGCCGGCTACTGGAGCGTTTGGGCGGCGCCGGCATCGAGCTCGATCGAATCTACGTCGACCCGCTAGTATTTCCCATCGCTACCGATGCGGCGGCGGGCAGCGCCGCGATTGCCGCCGTCGGCGAGATCATGCGGAGGTTTACCGGTGCGCACACGATCTGTGGTCTGTCCAACGTCTCGCACGGCTTGCCGGCGCGCAAACTGGTCAATCGCACGTTTCTGGTCGCCGCCATGACGGCCGGCCTGGACGCCGCCATCCTCGATCCCACCGACCGCGAACTCATGAGCGCGCTGACGGCGCAACAGGCAGTACTCGGGCGCGACGAGTACTGTGTAGATTTTCTCAAGGCTTTCCGCAGCGGCAAGCTGGCCTAGGCGGCAGGCCGGTCAACGCAGCGATGCCCCGCGTAACGTTCCACCCAGGCATGCGCACCATCGACGTCGAGCCTGACGAGCGCCTCCTGGTCGCGGCCTGGCGCGCGGGCAACGCGCTCAAATCGGTGTGCGGCGGGCGCGGCAAATGCGGCACTTGCCTGGTGGAGATCGAGACCGAGCGCGACGCGCAGGCTTTGTCGCCGATACACGCGCAGGAGAAGGCGTTGCTACCCGCGGACAGCGAGGCGCGCCGCTATCGGCTCGCCTGTCTGGCGCATGTCAAGGACGACGTCGCGGTGTCGGTCCCGCCGGAGAGCGAAGCGGTACGCACTCCACCGCGCAAGCCGTTCACGGTGGCGCAGGTTCCCGCCGCGCCCCTGGTGTCCAACATTACCGTGAATGTCGCGGGCGCCTATGACCTGCCGCGCCGGCCGTTGGCGCAGCGCATCGAAACGGCGCTCTCGGCGGCGCCGCCGCATCGCGCGCGGAACCTTCCCGCGCCCGTGCTCGCTGACTTCTCCAGGGAGAAGAACTACGATAGCGCGCCGCGCGTGACCGCGACCTTGTTCGAAGGGCGGGAAGTGCTGCGGCTTCGTTGCGGCACCCAGCGCGGACTGTACGGCTTGGCGATCGATATAGGCACGACCGCGGTCGTGGCGTTCTTGTGCGATCTGGAGGCCGGCAGCATCCAAGGCGTACGGGTGGCTACCAATCCGCAGACCGTGTACGGCGAAGACGTGATTTCGCGCATGACCCATATCCAACGAGACATCGCACTGTTGCCACGGCTGCAGCAGATGGTGGTGGACGAGATCTCGCGCATGGCCGAGGAGCTGACGGCTGAGTCGCACATCGCGGTCGAGGACATCGTCGACGTGGTCGCGGTGGGCAATCCGACCATGCAGCATATTCTGCTCGGCATCAACCCCGAGCCGCTCGGGCGCGGGCCCTACTTGCCGGTGCTAAGCGAGGGCGCGGCGGTGCGGGCAAGCGACATCGGGCTCAAGATCTTGCGCCGGGCACGCGTGTTCGTGCTGCCGATGGTGGCGGGTTACATCGGCGGCGATACGCTGGCCGCTCTGCTGACGCGCGATCGCGACTTCTATCGCGGCAACAATCTGTTGATCGACGTCGGTACCAACGGCGAGGTGGTATTGGCGCAGGACGGCGCGTTGACGGCGACCTCGTGCGCGACCGGCCCGGTGTATGAGGGCGCTCATATCCGCTGCGGCGTGCGCGCTGCGCCGGGTGCGATCGAACGCGTATGGGTGACATCCTCCGGCGAGGTGCAAACCGACGTGATTCCCGATCCACAGCGCCGCGCTGCGCCGCGGCCGGTAGGGTTGTGCGGCTCGGGAGTAATTTCCGCGGTCGCCGCGTTGGCGGGGAGCGGCATCTTGAGGCGAGACGGCCGCATCGTGATCGGTGCCCATCCCCCGGTCCGCCAAGCGGCGAGCGGGCAAGGCGCCGAGGTCTTGCTGGCGCCGGCCCGCCGCAGTGCGACCGGGCGCGACATCGTGCTCACTCAGGCCGACGTTCGCAACGTGCAGTTGGGCAAGGCAGCGCTGCGCGCGGGTATCGAGATCTTGCTGCGTGAGAGCGGCGTCAAGCGGCTCGATCGCGTGTTGTTGGCCGGCACATTCGGCAATCATCTCGACCCGAACGATATTCTGCGCATCGGCATGGTGCCGAATGTGCCGCTGGAATCGATTCGCTCAATCGGCAATGCCGCCGGCGACGGCGCGCGGATGGCATTGTTCAACCGTCATCATCGCCGCCGCGCGCTGGCGCTGGCCAAGCAAGTGCGAGTGCTGGAGCTGACGGAAAGACCCGAATTCCAAGACATGTTTGTCGCCTGCACCGCGCTTAGCGCTGAGCCGCTAGCGCAAGAACCGGCCCTTGCGTAGCAAGGTCGAGACATGCTCCGCTGCCGCATTCCCCCGTGAACCGCCTAGTGACCACCCCACAAGACAGCGCACTTTCTGCCATGCTCGCCGCCTCGCAGCCCGCCAATCCGTTGCAAGCGCTGCTCGACGCCGGCACGTTCGCGGTGACCGCGGAGTTGGCGCCTCCGGACTCCGCCGACCCGAACGATCTGCGACAGCGCGCGCTACCCTTTCTCGGGGCGGTGGACGCGCTCAATGTTACCGATGCAGCCGGCGCCGTCTGTCATCTGTCCAGCCTTGCCGCTTGCGCGCTTCTAAAGCAGGCCGGCTGCGAGCCGGTGCTGCAGATGACTTGTCGCGACCGCAACCGCATTGCCATTCAAGGCGACATTCTCGGAGCGGCTGCGCTCGGGGTGACGAACTTGCTGTGCCTGACCGGCGACGCGGTCACGCACGGCGATCATCCGAACGCCAAGCCGGTGTTCGACTTGGACGGGATCACGCTGCTGGAAACCGCTCGCGCGATGCAGGCCGGCCACTATCTTTCCGGCCGCGCGCTTTCCGCCCCACCGCGCTTGTTTCTCGGAACCGCGGACAATCCGTTCGTGCCGCCGTTAGAAGAGCGGCCCGCACGGCTCGCCAAGAAAGTCGCCGCCGGCGCGCGCTTCGTGCAAACGCAGTATTGCTTCGATGTGCCACTGTTGGCTCGCTACATGCAACTGCTGCGCGAGCAAGGGCTGCACGAACAGTGCAAGATTCTGGTGGGGGTCGGACCGCTCGCTTCGGCGCGCTCGGCGCATTGGCTGATCCAGCGCGTGCCCGGCGTATACATCCCCGAAGCGCTCATCGCTCGGCTTGAGAACGCTGCCGACGCGCGACAAGAAGGTATCCGCATCTGCGTCGAAATCATCCAACAGCTGCGCGAGATCCCGGATGTCGCCGGCGTGCACATCATGGCGCATCGGCGCGAGGAAACCGTGCGCGAAATCGTGGTGCGGTCGGGGCTGTTCGCGGATCGCTCACCGCTGTTTGCGGAACAGCCAAATCATGACTGACAGACGCCCCGTGGTGGTAATCGCCTGTCGCGCGCTTGAGGAGCTGATCCGCCTCGCCTTGCCGTCGGCGACGCCGATGACCTTTCTCGGCTACGAGTTGCATACCCAACCCAAGCAGATGTGCCCGGCCCTGCAGGCGCAACTCGACGCGCTTGCCACGCCGAGCGTCGTGTTGCTGGGCTACGGCCTATGCGGCAACGGCGTCGTCGGGCTACGCGCCGGCCCACACGTGCTGGTGATCCCGCGCACGCACGACTGCATCGCCATCTTTCTCGGGTCGTTTCAAGCCTACGCAGAGCGCTTTCGCAGCGATCCCGCCACCTTTTATCTGACCAAGGGATGGCTGGAGTCGGGCGACGGTCCGCTGTTCGACTACCGAGAGTACGTGCGCGATTACGGCGAGGAGACGGCGAACGATTTGATCGACATGCTCTATCGCCACTACCGGCGGCTCTGCTACGTGGCATTTTCCGATTCCGAACTGGTGCAGTACAAAGCGCAGCTCGAGGAAGTGGCCGAGTTCTGCCGCACGCGCCTCAACATGACCTTCGAAGTGGTGAAGGGCAGTGACAGGCTCGTCGCCGAGCTTGCTGATATGCCCACCCGGTTCGACGACGGCAACGAGGAGTTCGTCGTTGTGCCGCCAGGCGGTGTCGTGCATGAGGCGATGTTCCACCGCGCCGGCGGCATTCCGGCCCCTACGCGCAAGAGCGCGTAACCACAACGACGATGTCGTCAGCCATACGGAGTTGAAGACCATGTACACGCACAAATCGCGCATCCTGGCGGCGTTCCGGGGCGATCAAGTAGATGTCTTGCCCTATGTGCCACGCATCGATCTTTGGTATCTCGCCAACAAGACCGCCGGAACCCTACCCCAAAAGCATGCTCAGCGCTCGCAACACGAGATCTCGCGCGCCGAAGGCTGGGCGCTGCACCACAAGTACGCCTACAGCTTGGTGGGTGAGACGACCGACAATAGCTTGCTGCACCGGGGCATCGGGATCTACCGGATACGCGATGCCGTGGTGGACTTCGTCTGGCCCAAGGACATTGAAATCAAAGTCATCAAAGACGGCGATCTAACCACAGTTCAGTACCACACGCCGGTGGGCATGGTGAGCTGCACCATGAAGTACGGCCTCGATATGCAGCGTCTGGGCATTTCCATTCCGCACCTCACCGAGCACCTGATCAAGAGCGCACGGGACTACGCGCCGGCCTGCTGGCTATTCGAGCACTTGGACGTCGTGCCGGCTTACACGCGCTTCGAGCGCTGGGCGCGGGACGAAATGGGCGAGGATGGTGTTCCGGTCGCGGCCGGTTTCCACGCCGGCTCGCCGATGCAGCAGATTCAACGCGACCTGATAGACGCCACTCAGTTCTTTTTCCACTACAAGGACCACATCGACCGACTGCGCGAACTCGCAGCCTGCATGGCGCCGTTGTTCGACAAGATTCTGCGCTACAGCGTGCAATCGCCGGCCGAAGTCGTGATGTGGGGGGCGAACTTCGACGACATGATCACCTATCCGCCGTACTTCGCGAGTGAAATAGCACCCTGGGTTCGCGAGGCGGCCGACACCCTGGGCGCGGCAGGCAAGATGGTGATGTGCCACACGGACGGCGAGAATCGCGGGCTGATGGACTTGATCCGAGACTCGGGCATGCACATCGCCGAGTCGATCTGCCCGATGCCCATGACCAGCGTATCGCTTGCCGAGTTCTATCGGCACTGGAGTCCGCGCTTGACGCTGATGGGCGGTATCCCATCCACCGTCGTGTTGCCCGAAACCAGCGAAGCCGACTTCGAAGCGTTTCTGGACCAGATGTTCGCGGCGGTGGCGCCCGGTACGCACATGGTGGCGGGCATCGCCGACCAAGTGCCGCCCAATGCAGTGTTCTCGCGCTTGCAACGGATCGGCGAGCGCATCGAGCGCGAAGGCAAGCTGCCGCTCGCGGCCGGCGCCTTTCGGCCGGCTCAGCCGACACCGGCCTTCGCCGCTGCTGCGCCCGTATCGTCTGTGGCGCGCGATGAGAGTTTGTTCGCCCAAGTCAAGCAGGACGTGCTCGACGGCAATCATCAAGGCGTCGGCATGCACGCGCTCGCACTGATCGAGCAAGGCGTGTCTGCCGACGAAATTCTCAACCGCGGACTGATCGCCGCCATGGATGTCATCGGCAAGCAGTTCGCCAGCGGCGAGGCGTTCATCCCCGAGGTGTTGCTGTCGGCGCGTTCCATGAACAAGGCAGTGGACGCGCTTGGCCCGCATCTGGCGCGGGCCGGCGATCGGCAGCGCGGCAAGATTCTGATCGGCACGGTGGCGGGCGACATGCACGACATCGGCAAGAACATGGTAGTAACCATGCTCAAGGGGGTGGGTTTCGAGGTGAAAGACCTCGGCATCAACGTCGCGCGCGAGACTTTCGTCAACGAGGTGCGCGAATTCCAGCCCGATATTCTCGGGCTTTCTGCCTTGCTTACTTCGACCATGGTGGAAATGCGCGAAGTGATCGCCGCGCTGGACAGCAGTGGCGTACGCGGGCGCTGCGCCGTAATGGTCGGTGGAGCACCGGTCAGCGAGAGCTTTGCCGGCGAGATCCACGCCGACGGCTGGGCCGCCGACGCAGTCGGGGCGGTAACCACGGCCAAGCGGCTGCTCGCCGCGCGAGAAGCGCCGGTTCATCGCTAGGCGCGCGAGATGCATGGCGGACAACGACGGCACGGTCCGTTGGCGACCTTCGCCTCGCGTCTTCTACACTGACTCGATGCGTGCTTGGTTCGCGCCGGGTACCAAGAGCCGGTTGCGTTGGCATCCGGAGTTCGCTGTGTCACCGTGCTGAGGGGAACATGGTCGGCCGGCCGCGGGCCGACCATGCATCGGCTAGGGCCGGCAGCCGCCAACGACGCCTTCGCACGCCGCCGGCATGACCTTCCCGCTAACCCTTGGTCTTCTTATGGGCGTCGATCTTTTCTTTCAGTTCGTTCAATTCGGCGCAGCCGGTCACGCAGATGCTGCGCAGCTTGTTCAAGTGCTCTTCGGCCTTGGCGACGTCGTTGGTCATGAGATAGGCCTCGCCGATGTATTCGTTCGCTCCCCTGTGGCCGGGACTAAGGGCGAGGGCTTTCTTGTAATGCTTGAAGGCGTTTTCCAAGTCGCCGGCATTGCGATAGGCGAAGCCGAGGTAGTTGTGAATGTCGGCGTTGCCCTTGTCCGCCTCTGCCGCCTTTGAGAGCTTCTCGATGGCCGCTTTGTAGTCCTTGTTCTCTAGCGCTTTGCGGCCGTCGACGTAGTTCGGCTCTTCGCTCGGCGGGCTCTCCTCACCAGACATGTTCGCGCTGACGAGAACGGCGTTGAAGGCGAATCCGACGATCAAGGCGAGTGAGAGCGATGCGTTACCTAACGTGTTCATCCATGTATCTCCTCTAGCGACCGCCTTTCGTGCGACGGTGTCAAGGGGTGCCATTATACGAGCTTCCACGGCGGGCGGCGGGAGGCGCGGCGGGGCCGGATTTGCGTTCACGGCCACGAGGCATACAATACCGCGCTTTGCGCGTCTATGTTAGTGATCACCCCGTCCATGCAGCGCTCGCGAGCCACGCTACCCTAATGGCAGGGATCGCGGAAGCAGCGCCTGCGACCACTTCGCACGAGTCAAGCGGGCACGACAAGTCGGCGCTGGCGCCCTTGGTGCTAGGCGCCATCGGTGTCGTGTTCGGCGACATCGGCACGAGTCCCCTATACGCACTGAAAGAGTGCTTCGCTCCCGAGCACGGGCTCGCGCTCAACGAGGCCAATGTGCTCGGCATCCTCTCGCTGTTGTTCTGGGCGATGACGATTGTCGTATCGATCAAGTACGTGACCTTCATTATGCGCGCGGACAATCGGGGCGAGGGTGGCATACTCGCGATGCTGGCGTTGGTCCTGCGTTACCAGCAGCAGAAGTCGCGTGCGCGCTGGACTTTGATCGCCCTAGGGCTGTTCGGCACGGCGATGTTCTTCGGCGACAGTATGATCACGCCCGCGATTTCGGTGCTGTCCGCGGTCGAGGGGATGGAGATCGCCACCCCGTGGATGAGTCACGCGGTGATCCCGGTCACGCTTGCGATTCTTACCGGCCTGTTCGTGATACAACGTTGGGGGACAGGCAGCGTGGGGATCCTGTTCGGCCCGGTGACATGCGTGTGGTTTGTGACCTTGTGCGTGCTCGGCTTGGTCCAAGTCGTTCAGTCGCCCAGCGTGCTCGCCGCCCTCAGTCCGCATTACGCGATCGATTTTCTCATCGACAATCCCTGGAAAGGCTTTGTTGTATTCGGATCGGTTTTCCTGGTGCTGACCGGAGCCGAGGCGCTGTATGCAGACATGGGGCACTTCGGCCGCTTTCCCCTTCGCATCGCGTGGTTCGGTCTGGTCATGCCCGCCCTGCTGCTTAACTATTTCGGCCAGGGGGCGCTGGTGCTCGGCAATCCGCAGGCGATCAAGAATCCGTTCTACTTCTTGGCGCCTTCTTGGGCATTGGTGCCGCTCGTTATTCTCGCCACTTGCGCCACGGTGATTGCTTCACAGGCGGTCATCTCGGGCGCGTTTTCGCTCACCACCCAGGCGATCAAGCTCGGCTTCAGTCCGCGCCTGCAGATCCTGCACACCTCTGACAAGACGATCGGCCAGATTT
>CAZILI010000067.1:0-3171 GCA_964539965.1 uncultured Burkholderiales bacterium
CATCGAGTACTTGAAAGCCAATCCGTAAGGAAGTCCCGGGCCGCCCAAGCGCGGCCCGGATTGCGTTGACCCGCGCCCAAGCGGCGGGGCCCTACATCCCGAGCATCTGGCCGCCGTCGACGCACACGGTTTGACCGGTGATCCAACCGGCTAGCGGACTCGCCAAGAACAACACCAGATTGGCAACCTCTTCGGGCGCGCCCATGCGCCCAAACGGGATGCTCTTCAGTATGCTGTTGTACAGGTCGGGAGCGGCAATCTTGCGCTGTGCCCACACCCCGCCGGGAAATTCGATCGACCCCGGCGCGACGCAGTTGACGCGCACACCTTTCTTTGCCAACAACGCCGCCTGAGACGTCGTGTAGTGGATGATCGCGGCCTTCACCGCGGCGTAGGCCGGGGTCCGCGCCGAGGGCCGCAAACCCGAGATGGAGGCGATGTTGACGATCGCCCCGCCCGTGGCGCCGAGCAAGAAGGGCTCCGCCGCGGCCGAGGCCCTCACGGTCGCCATGAGATCGACATCTAGCCCCACTTGCCAAGCCTTCTCGTCGTTGCCGATGCCGAAGCCCGAAGCGTTGTTGACCAGCACGTCGATGCCGCCGAGCGCGTCGGCCGCCGCCGCGATGTAGCGCGCGATATCGCTCGCCGCCGCCAGGTCGCACACCGCCGCGTGCACCTTGCCGCCGGCGCGCGCCAGCTCGCCGCGCGTGGCCTCCAAGGTTTCTGCGCCGCGTGCGCAGATCGACACGGTGGCACCGGCTTGCGCAAGCCCAAGCGCGATCGAGCGGCCGATACCCCGGCTGCCGCCGCAGACGACGGCGCGTTTTCCCTTGAAATCGATTTGCATCCCCTTCTCCTTAATGGATCGACGATCGAGGCATTGTAAGCGCGGGCGTCTGGTCAGGGGCGAGCCGGTTGACCGGCCTGCGGCCTGTGCGCCGTTGTCGCCAGCCGCTCCGTGACTTGCCCCCAATCGAGCCTGCGGGTAAGCACCATGGTGATGGCGAGCACCAGAAACACCAGAATCGCCCCCAGCAACATGGCATAGTCCTCCGAGCCCAACAGCATGTACAGCGCTGAGTACAGGCCGACGAGATAGGCGACGAACAGCACCGTCCGCTTGACGCTGCCCAGCAGGTAAGCCACGTAGAAACCGATCAGCCCGATGCAAGCGCCCGCTGCGATCAGATAGGCGTAGACAAAGGCCAAGTGCTCGGCGAGCGAGAACAGCAGCAAGAAGAACACTGCCAGCGCCAAGCCGACCAAGGTGTACTGCATGCCATGCACGCGCAACGCTTGCATGACCTCGAACAACATGAATATGACGAACGTGAGCCCCACGAACAGAAAGCCGTAGTTGACCGCGCGGGTCGATTGCAGATAGACGTCAACCGGCTCGATGAGGGCCACGCCGTACGCTTCGGTCGCTAAGGCGTCGCACTTTGCGTCGGCGCAAGAGAGAATCGCTTGCGGTGCGAGCGAAGCGAGTTCGGAAATCTTCCACGTGGCGGCGAAGCCCTTGTCGTTCACGCTCGGCTTGTCCGGCAGAAAACGGCCGTAAAAGCTCGGATGCGGCCATTGCCCTTGCAGATCGACGCGCGTTTGCTTGGCGAGCGGCACGAACTCCAGACTGCGCGTGCCCTTGAGTTCGAGTTTGAAAGAGAAGCTATGCATTCCTGCCACCTGCGTCCCCAGCCCCGTAAGCTCGGCGTGTACCCCGGCGCCGAGCGCGGCGTCGTTACTGCCGGGCGCGAAGGCGAAGCTCTCCTGGTCCCACTTGATCTTGACCCCGTCGCGAATGCCGCGCACGTCGGCGATGCCGACGCGAAGCTGGGCGTCACCGAACACGCGCGTGCCACCCTCGGCGCTGAGCGCGGAGGGCAACTGCACGTCGAACTGGCCGTTCCAATCCAGGGTCGTGCCGTAGAACAGCACCTGATAAATGCCGCGCGAGCGCGTCTCGGTGGTGAGCGCGCCACCGACCTTGACGTCGGTCGGTGCGTACTTCCGCGTACAGTCCCGCGTGGCTTTCTGCTTTTGTTTGCGGCCTTGCTGATCGGTTACCTCTTCGAGATAGTGTTCGACGCAAGGCACGACCAGAATCGGTCCAGCGATGCGCTGGCTGCCGACACCGGTCGAGGCCAGCTCGGAGGCGACCGCGTCGCGCCGCGTTTGCCGCTCATAGATTTTGCTACTGATCATGCCCAAGGGCACCAGCAGCAAGGCGGCGATGAGGGAAGTCGACAAGAATTTCCACAAGAACGCGAAACGCATGGGCGCAAGCTCCGGCGATGGAAGAGATGCGCAGTCTAACGAGCGCGTTTGCGCGCCGCGCGACGCTTATGTGAAGTTTTCGTGAAGTCGCCGGCCGCGCTACGGCGCGTCGGGCAGCCGCAGCACCGCCTCGACCCCGCCATCCGGATGATTGTCGACGGCGATCGAGCCGCGATGCAGCTCGGCGATCTCCTTCACTAAGGTCAGGCCGAGCCCAGTGCTCTTGGCGCCGGAATCGGGGCGCGGCAGGGAAAAGAAGCGCTCGAACAGCCGGGCGCGTGCGTACTCGGGCAGGCCCGCGCCGGTGTCGCGCACGCGTATGCAATGCTCGCTGCCGCTCGCTTGGTGCGTCACCGCTACGCGCCCGCCGCGCGCGCTGAAAGCGATCGCATTGTCCAATAGGTTCGCCAGCGCCTGTTGCAGCAAGAAACGCTCGGCGCGCACCAGTGCTGCCGGCTCGATGCCGTTGTCGACGCTCACACCCATGCGCTGCAGCTCGCCGGCGCGCGCCTGAACTAGCTCGTCGACCAGCATGCGCAGATGGACAGGCTGCACGTCCTGCAGCTTCTGCCGATGCTCGAGCACCGCCAGCTGCAAGATGCGCTCGACCACCGCCTGCATGCGCTCGCCTTCGGCGCGTATGTTGGCGATGAATTGCCCGCGCTCGGCGGCCGGCATGTGCTCGTCGAGCAACTCGGCGGCGCCGCGAATCGCAGACAACGGGCTCTTCAACTCGTGGGTCAGCAGCTGGGCGAACTTCTCCACGTGCGCCTTCCCTTCCAGTTCCTCGCGCATCTTCTCGATCGCATTCGACAAGGCCGCCAGTTCGCCGCGCGCATAGCGGGGCGCACTCACGCGCCGGCCGCCTTCACAGCGTCATGCCCCAGGCGCCGCAGC
>CAZILI010000067.1:3181-12603 GCA_964539965.1 uncultured Burkholderiales bacterium
GCGCGTACTGCGAGAGCCTGCGCAGATCGCGGCTCACCCACCAAGACAGCGCCAGCGCCAGGGCGAGTGCCGCGGCGACCAGCACACTGCCCGCTTGGATCATCTTGGCTTGGCTGCGTTCGATGAAGGGCTCGAAGCTCAAGCTCGACTTGGCCACACTCAGCACACCGCTGAGGCGCCTGTCGACTTGGATGGGCGCGGCGACGTACATGACTGAAGTCACCGGCTTGCTGGGATCCTGCCGCGTGGCGCGCGCGCCGTAGGCGCCTTGCAGAGTTCGCCGCACGTCGTTCCAGGCGCCGAAATCCTTGCCGATGTTCTCCGCTTCGGTATCGAACAGCACTTTGCCCGCCACATCGGTGACATACAGGCGCAGATCCGGCTGCGTCTTCGGCACGTCGTAGATGCGCGCGTTGAACTGCCGCTCGCGAAAGCGCACCAGCGCCTGCGCCAGCGCGCCGCTCGCCGCCTCCTGCCGCGCAAGGTCGGGCACGACCACCTCGGCGAGCAGATTGGCGCAGTCGACCAACAGCTCCTCGACCGCCTGCCGCACCCCCGGCTTCAACTCGTCCATGAAGATGCGCGAGGCGAATATCGCCGCCAAGGCGATCAGTAGCACGTAGCCGGCGAAACTACGCAGAACGAAGTTCATGCTTTCACCTTGATGCTGTAACCCATGCCGCGATGGGTCTGGATCGGATCGAGGTCGACGGCGACGACGCGCAACTTCGCGCGCAGCGACTTGACGTGAGTGTCGACGCTGCGCTCCATGCTGGCTTCGGGAGCCTCACTCAGCTTGAGTAGTTGCGCGCGCGAGAACACCCGTTCCGGTTGCGCCAGCAAGACCTTGAGCAACATATACTCGTAGCGCGTCAGTTCGAGCGCGACACCGAGAAAGGCGATGCGCGCGCGCGTCTCGTCGACGTTGAACCAGCCGTCGGCCGGCCGCTCCCCCGACATCACGCGACTCCGCTTGAGCCGATGCAGAATGGTCTTCACCCGCGCCACTAATTCGCGCGGGCTAAACGGCTTGACCACGTAGTCGTCGGCGCCGATCTCGAGCCCCACGATGCGGTCGACCTCATCGCTGCGCGCCGTCACGAACAGGACCGGCACATCGGAGAAGGCGCGAATTTGCTTGCACAACTCGAAGCCGTTCGCGTCGGGGAGCCCCACGTCGAGAATCACGGCGTCGATGGGCTCGGCACGTAGCCGCTCGAGCGCCGCGCTGCCGAGGCTCACCCACAACGGGCGAAAACCGTCGGTGCGTAGCGCGTACTCGACGTTGGCCGCGATCGCCGGCTCGTCTTCGACGATCAACACGGTAGCGGCCATCTAACTATGCCTGTTGGTCGAGCGCGCGCAGTATCAAGCCGAAGAACTCACCGGCGTGATCCGCATCGAGCCAGCGCACCACCAACACCATGCGGCGTTCTGGCTCGATCCAGGTGAAGGCGCCACCCGCGCCGAAGGCGAAACAACTCGACTCGGGGACCTGGGAGAAAATCCGCCGCTCGCGATTGAGCCACAGCAAGTAGCCGTAGAAGGGCGCGATCGGACAAGGCGTGCGCATGCGCTCGATCCAGGCGCGCGGCAAGATCTGCCGCTCGCCGATTCTTCCCTCGCGCAAGATGAGTTCGCCCACGCGCAGTTGATCGAGGCTCGCGATCGACACGCCGCCGCCCCAATGGCTGCCGCCCGGCACCGACTGCATACGCCGACCGTCCAGCTCGACCCAGGCGTGGTCGTAGCCGGCCCAGTGCCAATTCTCGCTCGCCCCGCAGGGGCGCATGATCGCCTCGCGAAACACTTCCGGCAGCGGCCGACGGAGGAGATGCAGCAGCGCGAGCGACAGCTGATTCACGCGCACGTCGTTGTACTCCCAGAACGCCCCGGGCGGCTGCAGCGGCCGCGGCTCGCCCTTCTTGCCGCTGAGCGTGACCGTTTGGAACTGCACGGTACGATAGCGATCGACTTGGTCGGGCATGCCAAAGCACTCGCCTTCCCATTCGCTGGTCTGTTGCAGCAGATGCGCCCACGTTACCTCGGCGTTGCGTCCGTTGTCGAAGCCTATGCCCGGCACGCGCGCGCCCACCGGTTGGTCGACATCGGGCAGCAGGCCACGATCGAACGCCACACCGGCGAGCAGCGCGAGATAGGTTTTGGCGACGCTAAAGGTCAAGTCGGCGCGCTCGGCCTCGCCCCAGGTCGCGATCACTCGCCCGTCGAGCGAGATCGCGCCCGATACCGGGCCGCGCCCGTGCACCGGCCCGAGCAGGCGGTTCCACGGCGGAGGATCTTGCTGATGGATACCCCATCCCTCGCCGACCTCGCGCGGCCACGGCGTTTCATGCGCGATTGCAAAATCGATTGCGTGCTGGAGTTCACGGTTCATTTCGAAACGGCCTTGGTCTTGGCCTTCCTCTGCGAGGCGCTTACGCCGTGCGAGCAAGTTTGTACCGGCGCGCGAGCAAAGCTCGGCCCGCATCCAAGCTATCGGCGAGTCCCGCGGCGAGCGCGATACATGCGACTTGAGTGACGATCGGATCGGGCAGCGGCACTTCACCCACCATGGCGCGCGCTATCCATTCGGCGGTCACGCGCGCATCGAGGCTCGCCGGCAACTCGGGCAAGCTCGCCACGCTGCCTTGCTGCGCTTCGACCAGCACTCGCTCTGCGCCCTCGCTCAGCCACTCGATGCGCGGCTGGCGCCTCGGATTGGCGATCGCCTCACCCTCGCTCGCGCGCAGCAGCAACACATTGCCGCCGAAGCGGGTGAAGTACTCATGCAAGAGCGTCATGTACTCGGGATGGGTCACGCTGCACAACTGCACGGCCGGGCAGGCGAACGGATTCATCATCTTGACCAGCGTGTGCGAGCTGTTGCGCACGCCGAGCACCCAGCGCAGCTCGATCAGCCGCGCCAGCGGCCGCGCCAGCACGTCGATCGCAACCAACGCTAAGCGCTCGCGCTCGAGTTGATCTCGCGCCCCCTCGAGCGAGGTTGCACCCACGACACCCATTGCGGAGAAGACTTCCGCCGTGGTGACGCGTTTGGGATCACGCGTCACACCGTGCACCAGCACGCTGAGGCCTAGCTCACGCGCCAACAACGCCAACAACGGCACCAGATTGGGTTGATGGCGCGCGCCGTTGTAGCTGGGCAGCACGACGGGCGGCGGTGTCGTGGCCGTGAGCGCGAGCTTGGGGCAATGTGCGTCGACCGCCTCACAAAAGCCTCTCAACTCGTCGAGCGACTCACCCTTCACGCGCAAGGCGAGCAAGATCGCGCCCAAAGCGAGATCGGGCGCTTCCCCGCGCAGCACCGCGCCGAACATGGCGCGCGCGTCTTCGCGAGAGAGAGCACGCGCGCCGGCTTTGCCACGGCCGATTTCTTTGATGTATTGCGCGAACGAGGGCGCCTCACTCATGCCAGCCGCCTTTAGTACCTGTTGCAGTACCTCTCCCCTGGCCGCAGTTGGGCGCGGGCCTTGGTTCAATACGCTCCCGGGAGGCGCTTCCACGACAAGCTCCCGCCAGCGCGATAACTCGGCCGGCGGCCCCAAGCACCGCCGGGGCGCCCAGGTTCTCCTGCGCCGGGCCCCGCGCGGTCGCGCTAGGCCGCGCGAGCGCCAGCGCCCCGCATTCGGAGCAGAATTTCGCGCCTTCGATCAATGCCCCGCCGCACTGCGGGCACTTGCGCGCAAGAGGATTGCCGCACTCGCCGCAGAATTTCGCGCCGAGCACGTTCTGATGGCGACAGTGCGGGCAGTTGGTGAATGTCAAAGATCACCCAAGGTCGAGAAGAACAAGAGCGACGCCACACGAGCCCGAGGGAGAAGCATGGTGCCGGATGAGGAGCCACATACCGCCTGGAAAGCCACGCCAGTTGTGGACTTTGCTTTGTCTGGCTTCATCGGTACCCCGACGCGTGCCCCGGAATTCACCGGACACCCTTGGACAACCAGGCAACGCGGTGGTTAGTTTACCATCTCGACGGCCGCGCCTAGCCCGATCAGCGAACACAGGGTCCCCTTACCCAGCCGCCGTGCCTCCAAACAGGGGGACCGCTTGTGCGAGAAGGGACGCATGATGAAGAAGCGGCCGTAGACGGGCGCCGTACCATCCCATCGTGTCGCGGAGCTACGAGCCACGCACCGCTTGCGTAGCGTTGGGCGTGAGATACCACAGCCTCGACACACAAGACCGGCGTTATCCGTTCTTTCGTAGAGGCGAATCCAACCAAGGCGCCGGCGAGTCTCATCGTTCATGTCCACGATCCTAGTTGAAACGATGTCTATGTAACCCACACCCAAAGGTGGCCGAGGCGTTCGTCGGCGCCTTCGGCAACCTTGCGAAGACCGGCAATACCCTGATCGTGCCGAGCAACTTGACCGATATCGCCGCCTTCGTGAACTCTGCCATGACCAACGTCGACCGATCGAAAGGTTTGGGACAGGCAGTTCTGCTGCGGCACCGCCGCCATCGTAGCGCGCCAAGTCGGCGGGCCACTTCAGGTTGCATAGGCAAGGGGTGTTCTGGCGCCAGCGTTTGCGGCTCACTGCTGCGGACGGCTATGGTCTATGCTTTCGCCAATGGAACAACGCACAGCCGCGGAAAATGACCGCCGTCTGGGCCTTGGCAGCCCGTCTTCCGTCTGGCGGTCCCGAATCGGACTCGGTGTCCTGCTGCTCGGACTTGCGGTCGCGGCGCTTGCGGCCAGAGCCGTGGTGTCTTACAACTCGGACGATAGTCACTTCGCGATGGCGGCGCAGCTAGTGGCCGAAGGCCACACGCCCTATCTCGATTTCCCGTTTTTCCAGACGCCCTATGCGCCTTACATTTATGCCGCCGCTCTCGCCGCCCAATTAAGTCCATACAAGTACCTGAGCCTTAGGCTGGTCAATCTCCTTTTCTGCCTTGCCTCGATCGCGATCGTCTACTTTGCGTGCAAGAAAATTTCAGGAAACGATCGCGTGGCACTTGCAGGCACGCTGTTGTTCGCATCGTCCGAGTACCTCAACCAGGCGGCCGAGCAGCTGAACAGCTACGGCATCGCGAATCTGTTCGCCGTCCTTAGCTTCACGATCCTGGTCGTGGCGCACAGACGCGTTGGTTTGAGTGCCTTGCTGTCCGGCCTTTGTCTGGGCGGTGCGATCGGATCAAAACTCTACTACGTTGTGTTGGCGCCACCGTTATTGGTTTTTGCATCTACCGCGGCGACGCCTTGCTCTCCTCGAATCTCACTCAGGCTGGGTGGAGCTTGGCTGGTTGGGCTGGGCTTCGGGCTTGCGCCGGCTGGCTTGCTGGCGCTGCGTGACGCGACGGTTTTTTGGTTCGACAACTACGGATATCACCTGCTCAACGCCGAGTGGCGTGAATCGACAAACTTCGAGCGAGGGATGTCAATTCCTGGAAAGCTCAAGTTCTTGACGCAGGTGTTGGCTACGCCCGTCTTCCTTGCCACCGCGATCCTTGGCTACTTTCTGTACTCACGCGTGCGCAGCGATGCCCCTTTTCAGTTCACTCGCGTAGCGCATCGCGAAGTACGGATTTTCCTCTTGGCGTTCGCAAGCGTCGCCGTCACGTTCGCGGCGGCCATGATCCCCAGACCCCTGTGGGCGTCCTATTTCTTGGCGCCGCTGCCGTTCAGCGTATTCGTTCTGGCCAGTCTATACAAAGTCATCAATGAGGCCCCAAGCCTTAAGCCGCAACCTTGGGACACGCACATGCTCAACGTCGCGCTGATCGTGTGTGCGTTGACGATACCTGTCAACGTGCATGCGGTTCGCAGGGCGATGAACGTAGATGCATGGTCGACCGTCGCAATACACAAGCAGGGCCAGAGTATTCGCCGTGAGCTCGTTCGCCATGGGCCAGTGGGAACGTTGATGACGTTCGAGACCCTCTTCGCCATCGAAGGCGGATTTCCGCTGTACAAGGAGACGGCTGGGGGAGTGTTTGGTTATCGTGTCGGTGACCTGATGCCCAGTGACTTGCGCGCTCGCTGCGGCATTCTGTCTCCGGCTACGATTGGCCGATTTCTGGATACTCATCCGCACCTGGGGATTCTCATCGGGACACGTTTTCCGGCGTTCGACAAGGATCTTCTAGCCTACGCAGCGAGCAGGGGCTATCGCGAGTCAGGGCTCAAGATTCCTGAGCATCGACTGTTCGCGGCAGCGAGTGATGGGCGAGCGCGCTAGCGGGCTTTTCGCCCCCAACAAGGGCCACCTCGAGAAGATAATCAACAAAAGTCAATATGCTATTTGCCCTAGTTCGTCGGAGGAGTTGCCTATTCGGCGCGAATGAGCGATGCTATGAGCGTAACGGCAAAGGTGCGAGCTTGATCAGAATAAGCGCCGCTAACAATAACACTCTCGGACGTCCTCGAATCCGCGTCATCGCGCTGCAGCGCCTCGGGGGCTCCGCTTTTGAGAAGAAAAAGAATGAAGTTCTCGCGGACTGGGTTTCTCGGCTGGGCGTCGTTGTTGTGTGCTGGTATCGGGTTGTCGCTTCCCGCGCTCGCGCAATCGTTCCCGCCTAATTCCAATCAAGTCGGCGCTTGGAGCGCGCTCGGCGGCTGGCCGCTGATCGCGCTTCACGCCGTGCTTACCCCTGGCGGCAACGTTCTTACCTATGGCACGGACGAGGGCGGGCAACAGACCGGCAAGTTCATCTACGACGTGTGGGACCCGACTCAGGGCAGCGTTTCAGGCGGGCACCTTACGCTTCCCAATACCACCAACACCGATATCTTCTGCAGCGCTCAGATCGTGCTTCCTCAGGGCGATATTTTTCTCGCGGGCGGCGACAACTATGTCAACGGCGCCACCAACAATTTGGGCAATCGCGACACCAATATCTTCGCTCCGGCCGACAACTCCCTAACACCGAGCGCCAAAATGAACCGGGTTCGCTGGTACGCGACGACCACCACGCTGCCGAGCGGAGAAATCTTCATACAAGGCGGCAAAGGTGGGTCTGATCGACCCGAGGTGCGATCGGCATTCAGCGGTTTTCGGCTGCTGTCCATCGATACCAGCGGTCTCGATTGGCACTATCCACGTAATTTCGTCGCTCCCGACGGCCGCATTTTTGGTATCGACACAGCCGGGCGGCTGTACTACATCGCCGCAGACTTCAGCACCCTTACCCGCGTCGGCGCGATCGCCGTGGTGGGCAGAGGCTCGAGCGCCGCCATGTACGCGCCCGGCAAGATTTTGCAGATCGGCGGCACCAGCAACGGCGCCGTCACCATCGACATCAATGGGGCGACGCCGAAAGTCACGGCGACTGCGAAACTATCCACACGCCGCGACCTTGTCACCGTCACGCTGCTGCCCGACGGCAAAGTGCTCGCCACCGGCGGCAGCGGCAAGTGGAATGAACTCGTCGACGTCAACAACAGCGCGGAAATCTGGAACCCCGCCACGGGAAAATGGACGGTGGGCACGAGCGGGTCGGTCGCGCGCTTGTATCACTCCATCGCGATGCTGTTGCCCGATGCCAGCGTGCTGGTGGCGGGCGGCGGTGCGCCGGGCCCGCTCATCAACACCAATGCAGAAATCTACTATCCTCCTTACTTGTTCGACGCAAGTGGCGGCTTCGCGCCGCGACCGACGATCGTCTCAGCTCCTAACAGCATGGTACCAGGCTCGAGCTTCAATATCGACGTCGGCGCGAGCGATACCATTAGCCGCGTAAGTTTGCTGAAGACTGGATCGGTCACCCATTCATGGAACATGGACCAGCGGGCAGTGCCGATGAACTGGGCGCAAAACGGCAGCACGCTCACGGTAAGCTTGCCGGCCAACCCGAACTTGATGCCGCCGGGCTTCTATTTGCTGTTCGTTCTCAACGCACAAGGCGTGCCTTCGCTGGGCAAGATGCTCAACGTCGATTCGCTCATGAGCACCGGCGGCGGCAGCGGCTTGAAAGGGCAGTATTTCAACGACACGACGCTCACCACGCCTACGCCGCTAGAGACGGTGGGGCCGATCAACTTTGATTGGGGAACCGCTTCGCCGGGCCCGAGCGTGAACTCGGACGGCTTTTCAGCGCGCTGGAGTGGACAGGTCGAAATGCCCTTCAGCGGTACCTACCGCTTGCGCACGATCTCGGATGACGGCACTCGGGTATATCTGGATGGCCAGCTCGTCATTGACAATTGGACTGATCATTTGGCGACCATCGACACCAGCGTACCGATCGCCTACTCCGCTGGCGCCAAGCCGAACATCACGGTCGAGTACTACGATAAGACCGGCGGCGCGCTGATGCGCTTGCTCTGGCAAGTTCCAGGCGCCCTCGACTTTGTTCCCATTCCCACCGAACGATTGCATCCGGACACTAGCGTCGGCGAACCGATCGATCCGTCAGTCGATTACAGCTTGGTCAATCGCAACAGCAACAAGTGTGTGGGCATCAATGCTGCCAGTCTCGCGAGTGGCGCCTATGCAGTGCAGCAAAGCTGCAACGGCACACTGAGCCAGAAATTCAAGCTGGTCCCGACCGACAGCGGCTACTATCGGCTCGTTGTTCAGCATACTGGCATGGTGCTGCGAGTGGCCAGCGGTTCGCTTGTCGACGGCGCGAAAGTCTTGCAAACCAACTGGGTCAATGCCGGCAGCTATCAGTGGAAGCCCGTGCCAGTGGGCGGCTACTACAAGTTCATCAACCGTGCCAGCAAGAAGGTGCTCGAGGTGCCGGGCTGTTCGCTCGCAGAAGCGGCCAGGCTGCAGCAGTGGGGCGACGCCAACAACAGCTGTCAGGCGTTTCGGCTGCAACCGTAGCGGCGGCCCTGCGCCGCAGATGAGGAATTGCCGCCTCTAGTGTGCTGTCCCAGAAATAGCTTATCGAATTGCTACGGCCCGAAACAGGAACGCCGCCGGCCGTCGTAGGCGTCCACTCGGCGTAACAGCTCGCCCAATTCCTCGCTCGCGATGGCCGGGCGTGCAGTAACTTTGCCGCTCTTGATCGTCCCTTGCAGGGCGGCTGCGGGATTGTTCTCCGCGCGACCGGTCGAGATGGCGTACGCGAAGACTTTCGATGCTTACACGCGGGCCCGATGTGCGACTTCCAGCGTGCCACGCTGCTCGCTCTTCAGGATCGGCTCCCGCAATATCGGAGTCGTAATAGTCGCGATCGGCAGCGCGCCGATCGTGGGGTGGAGATGATTCTCAAGAAGCCGATCGAATCCCGTCCCAACTTATCATCGCCAACTGTTCGCGATTCTTGCTCAACCACTCGCGCGCAACTCCCTCAAAAGTGGTCGTGGCGGCCGCCCGCGCCCTTGCCCGCTCGATGGGCTGAACTGGATCGCGTCCTTGGGCAACCAAGCCTCTCGCCTCGACAGCGCGTCGTCGAGCTTCGGTGAGCGTTAGGCTCGGATACTCACCATGGGGCTAGAGCCTGTCCTG
>CAZILI010000068.1:0-12576 GCA_964539965.1 uncultured Burkholderiales bacterium
TGGCGACCGCCCACACCACCGGCAACTCGCGCTCGGCGCGCACGCCTGCCACCTGCTGCGCGTTGAGCGCGAGATCGTCCCCCAACACCCCCGCTGTCTTGGTCGCCGCGGTCTTGGTCATCACCGCCACGTCGTCCAGCACCGTGGCGATGTCGTCGAGCAGTGCGAGTAAGCTGGTGGCCATGTGTTTCGTCGTGAAGTCGTGCAGCGGCGCGCCGCTACCAGGCGCTCAGCTTCTGCCTCACTTGTTCGGTCCTGCCGCCCGCCGGTTGCAGCTCGAGGTACTTCTCGTAGGCCGCCTTGGCTTGCGGCTTCCAGCCTAGCTTGGCATAGGCGTCGCCCAAGTTGAGGTAAGGCACCGCGCGCTTGGGGTCGATCTCGATCGCACGCTTGAGTTGCTGCACGGCGGCCTCGAGCTTGTCCAGTTTGTAGAGAGCGAAGCCGGCGTTGTTCATCGCCAGCACGAACTCCGCATCGAGTTCGGCTGCGTTTTCGAACTCGGCGAGCGCCTCGGCGTAACGCCTTTCGCGATATAGCTGTGTGCCGCGGTCATTGCGCGCGACAGCGCCATCGGGGACCGGCACATCGATCCTCGCCTTGGGCGCGAGCGACAGGCTCGCCGTCACGGCGGGTTTTTGGGATGCTCGGCCGGCTGCCGATTCGGCGCGTGCCTCGCCCGTCAGCCGATCGAGTTCGCGATTCACCTTGATCGCGGGTTCACTCAGCTCGACCGTATCCTCGCTGAAAAACTCGCTCTCGTGACGCAGCTCGAACAGGAACTCACCGCCCCCGCCTCCGGCGAGCGTGCCGAACACTGGCTTCTGGCCCGTGAGGCCCGACAGGATCGGGGTCGCGTAGGCCGCCAGTTCCGAGGCGAGAATCACGCCGTCGTTGTCGAGATCCCCGCGTCCGGCCAGCGCCTGCAACATCGTCCAGGCGAACATCGAGTGGCCGTCGGGGCCGCTGTCGGCCAGCGTCTGATCCGAGCCGCACGCGCTGAGCGTCTGCCGCGCCGAGCGCCGGGCGAACTCGCTCAAGGTACGCGGCATCGGGGTGGTGCGCGTGAACGTTAGTCCGCCGAGGCAAGCGTCGACGATGAACAGCACGTGCTTGGCGGGGATCGCCTCTGCCGCCTCCTGCAGGCTGACCAAGGAAATCGCCTGGCCGTGAATGTTGGCGGCGTCGGCTTCGACCGGAATGAGGTAGCCCGATTCGCGGCCGGAAGCGAGCCTGCGCGTCGTCGTGTGTCCGGCAAAGAACAGGAGCGCTCGATCCTCGCGAGCGACGCGCTGCGGATCGGCCAACCGGTCGCCGAACGCAGACAGTATGCGCTCGCGTGTGGCGGATTGATTGAGCAAGGTGACCACGTTTTCGGGCTTGAAGCGATAGGTTTCGATGAGCAGCTTTTCCATCGCGCGCGCATCGGCAACCGCGTGACCCAGCTTGGGCCCATGCGCGTACTCGTCGATGCCGACCACCACGGCGAAGCTCTCGCGATACGGCGCGGTCAGGGCCGGCGACTTGAGTTCGGCCGGTGCGCCGGTGCGCGCGAGCGCAAACGCGGCTCCGCTCCAGCCGGCGAAACGATAGCCGGCGTTGAGGAGCGCTTCGAGCACTAGCGGCAGGGCTTGCACGCTGCGCTCGTGGATATCGTGAAAGCGGATGATGCCGCGCTGCTCCTTCTCCACCGCCTCGAGCACGCGCGCCGCGATCGACGCCGGCACGGGATCGGCCCAGTCGCCCGAATCGATGTTCCACAGCACCGATTTCATACTTTGCGCGCTTAACGCGGCGAAAGTCGCCTCGCTGCGCGCCCCAAACGGCGCGCGAAACAGCGCCGGCGTGTCAGGCGAGATCTGCCGCAGCAATTGATTGGTGGTCTCGATCTCGCGTTGCTGCGCCGCCTGATCGAGCTTGCTGAGCAAGGCGAGCGAAGCGCCATGGTTACCGAGCAAGAAGCCGGACTGCACGATGCGCTTGCTCGCTTCGGCCGCACGGCCAAGGCTCACGGTCGCGTCGGGCTTGACCGTGCCGATGCGCTCACCGACTTCGAAGAACACAGCGGCGGGCACTTTATATTGCTTGAGCGTCTCCAAGATGCGAGCGCTGCGGCGCGGGTGCGGTCCCGCATCGAAGGTGAGCACCAAAGTCTTGGCCGGCAGTTCGCGGCCGGAAAACTCGCTCGCAGCTGCATTGCTCGACGCGCCGCGCACGGCCGCCAAGCCTTCGCTCAGTGGGCGCGATTCGCGCAGGATGTCGGCCAGCGGATGGCGGCGCCGCAGGAATGCGACATAGCCCTCCCACGCCTCGCGCAACGGCGCGGGGGTAGCGCCGAGGCGCGCGCCGACTCGGCCGACTTCCTCGTCGTAGCGGGCACGTATGTCTTTGAGGGCATCGAGCGCGTCTTCGATGCGATGTAACAGCTTGCGCGCTGCCGGCGCCTTGGCGCCACCCTTCAACTCGTCGGCCAGGTCAGCCAATGTGTCGTAGAACACGAGTTTGTCGGCGTCGCGCAACATCGGCGCACGCTCGACAAAGTCGACAACGCGCGTCACCGCTCCCACGTCGCCACGCTTACCTGCCGCAGGGAGCTTGGCACGCAATTGTTCGAGCAGGCTCTGCAGGCGCAGTTGACCACGCCCGGCAAGGTAGCGACCGACCACAGCAGCCGCGTCGCGCTCGCCTTCCTCGACTTGGCTCCCGCCCTCGAGGATGACGATGGCCTTTCGATAGTCGGCGACGATTTCGCCGAGGATCGCCGGCGGCGCAGGTTGGGGTCGCGCCGCCGGCGACGGCGGTGCGCAGGCGAGCGCCATGGCCGTCGCGGCGACGCGCAACCCGACACAGATAATCCCGTGATGAGCCATCGGCCACTCCGAAGGGCACGTCGAGCGCGCCAGCGCGGCAGCCCGGCATGCACGAGGCGCGACGGTGCGATGGTGCCCAATTCACCGGGTGCTGTAAAGCCTCGGCGCGCCGGCGCCCCGCAAAGCGGCGGCGCGCGCTACACTCACGCGCTATGCCTGCCATGACCCGAACCCTGCTTTTCGTAACCGTCGGCGCGTTCTTGCTGCAACTTGTGCTCGGGCGCCTCATGGCGGACTTGTTTGCACTGTGGCCGTTGAGCGCCGGCTTCATGCCCTGGCAACTCGTCACCTACGCCTTCCTGCATGGCGGTCTCACCCACCTGCTGTTCAACATGTTCGGACTGTGGATGTTCGGCGGCGAAATGGAACGCCTGTGGGGCCCGCGCCGATTCTTGACGTTCTATCTGGTGAGTGCGCTATCGGGCGGCTTGGTGCAGTTCCTGATCAAGAGCAGCGCAGGCTCGCCTTATCCCACGGTGGGCGCTTCGGGCGCCGTGTTCGGCTTGTTGCTGGCCTACGCGATGTATTTTCCGCACCGTCGCGTGCTGCTGTTGTTTCCGCCTATTCCCATGCCGGCGTGGTTGTTCGCCTCCGGCTATGCCGCCATCGAACTGGTCCTCGGCATCACCGGGACGGCGGACGGTGTGGCCCACTTCGCACATTTGGGCGGGATGGTGGGTGGCTATCTCATGATTCGCTACTGGCGCGGTCAACCGCCGTTCTCCGTAGGTCGCTGAAACCAGCGGCTCGCAGGGTATACTCTCGCGCGTCATCGGCGCACTGATAATCGAATGTCCTGGGAGGCTTGGGTTACCGTCGCTGCGCTGGCGCTCATGTTTTGGGGCCTTGCGCGCAACTATTCGCCGGACCTGGTGATGCTGGCGACCTTGACGGGTCTGGTAACGATCGGCGCACTATCCGGCACCAAGAAACTGCCTTCCGTGCAGCAGGCGTTCAGCGCCTTCGGTAACGAAGCGTTGCTCACCGTCGGCGCGCTGTTCGTCGTCGCCGCCGGGGTGTCGCGCACCGGCGCGGTCAATTTCATTTCCGATCGCATCTTCGGTCATCCACGCTCGGTCAAGGGCGCCCAGGCGCGGCTCATGCTACCCGTCGCCACCCTATCGGCGTTCCTCAACAACACGCCCATCGTGGCGATGTTTCTGCCCGTGGTGTCGGAGTGGTGCAAGAAACATGCGTTGAGCCCGTCGCAATTCTTCATTCCCTTGAGCTTCGCCACCGTGCTGGGCGGCGTGTGCACCTTGATCGGTACCAGCACCAACTTGACGGTGAACGGCCTGTGGATGCAGGCCGGCCATCCGAGCCTCGGCATGTTCGACTTGGCACCGTTGGGTATCCCGGTCGCGATAGTCGGACTTCTCTACATGCTGTTCGCCACGCGCGCTCTGCTGCCGGATCGGCGTGAAGCGCGCGGGCCGCAGTTCGACGATCCGCGCAAGTACACGGTGGAAATGATCGTCGAGTCGGGCGGGCCGCTGGCGAATCGCAGCATCGAAGAAGCGGGGCTGCGCCACTTGCCGGGGATGTTCTTGGCCGAGATCGAACGCGACGGTCAATTTATGCCCGCCGTCGGCCCGGAAGAGCGCTTGCGCGGCGGCGATCGGCTGGTGTTCGTGGGCATCGTCGACTCGGTGGTCGATTTACAGAAGATACGCGGACTGGTCCCGGCGACCGATCAAGTCTTCAAGCTGAACGAGCCGCGCTCGCGTCGGACCTTGGTGGAAGCCGTGGTGTCGAATACCTGCCCGCTGGTGGGCATGACGGTGCGCGAAGGGCGCTTTCGCACCCGTTACAACGCCGCTGTCATCGCCGTCGCGCGCAACGGCGAGCGCATCAACAAGAAGATCGGCGACATCGAACTGCGCGTCGGCGATACCTTGCTGCTGGAGGCGCGCCCGTCCTTCGCCGAAGAACAGCGCAACTCGCGCGACTTTTTTCTGGTGAGCAGCGTCGCCGGCTCGACGCCGCTGCGCTACGAGCAGGCGCGAATCGCGCTGGGGATCCTGCTCGCGCTCATCGTCATGGCCGGCTTCGAGTGGATTTCGATGCTGCACGCGGCGGTGATCGCCGCCGGGGCGATGATCCTCGCCAACTGCCTGACCGGCGGGGAGGCGCGGCGCAGCATCGACCTGCAGGTGCTGCTGGTGATCGGCGCCTCGCTCGGCATCGGTCAGGCGCTGGCGGTAAGCGGCGCCGCCGGCACCATTGCGCACTATCTAGCGCAGTTCGCCGTCGGCAACCCGCATCTGAGTCTGGCCGTGATCTACCTTATCGGCTTGCTCGCAACCGAGGTGTTGTCCAACAACGCCGCGGTCGCCATCGTGTTTCCGATCGCGATCGCCACCGCCGCCGACTTGCATGCCAATCCCATGCCGTTCGTGTTTTCTCTCATGGTGGCGGGCTCGTGCGGCTTTGCCACGCCCATCGGCTACCAAACACACATGATGGTGTATGGCCCAGGCGGATACCGCTTCTTCGACTTCGTGCGCATCGGCGTGCCGCTCGACCTGCTGTGCGGAGTCGTCACCGTCGTGCTGGCGCCGCGGATCTGGCCCTTCTAGTCGCCGCGGCGCTAACGCGTTGGCGACTCGTCCGGCTCTTTGCAACTCGGAAAAAACGGCGCTAAGGTCGGCCCGTAACGAAAATCGGTGAACTCGCAAGGGTGCGCGAAATTGCCGAAGCAGCGCTCGCTGGCATCTACTTCGCAGTATCGGTCGCCGTAACGCAGCGCGAGCGGCGTAAACGTCACCACGCTTTCTTGACCCTCCGGGCGGACCAGCAGTTCGCCGTCGCGCGACTTGACGACGAGGACTGTGTACGGGTAGTGCGGTGTGGGCCGGTCGGTGCAATTGCACTGGAAGGTCTCGACCTGCAATCCCGGCGTGCTCAGCGAGGGCACGTCGGGCGGCGCAGCCCCCGCCGCCACCGTGAGGAGGATCCATGCCAGCGCCAGGACACGCAGCAAAATCGCAATCATGTGCACCTTCATCAAGGAGAAATCCCGCGAGATTCGCATGCTACTCCCCTTGGCACGGGCGCGACAAAGAAATAATGAAGCACTACACTAGCGCAGACCGAATAGAAACTGCCGCGGTAGCAGTGACAAATGATGGAGGAGACACAATGAAACTGTACGACTTTGCCTTGGCGCCCAACCCGCGGCGCGTGCGGATGTTTCTCGCCGAAAAGGGCATCGAAATCCCCACCGTGCAGATCAACACGCGCCAGCGCGAGCAGTTTTCCGCCGAATTCCTGAGGATCAATCCCTACGCGGTGGTGCCGGTGCTCGAGCTCGACGACGGCACGTTTCTCGGTGAGTCGGTGGCGATCTGCCGCTACTTAGAGGCGCTGTATCCAGAGCCGCGCCTGATGGGTCGCGACGCCAAGGACGCCGCGATCGTCGAGATGTGGAACCGGCGCGCCGAGTTCGAGGGCTTTGCGGCGGCGGCCGAGGCAGTGCGCAACGCCTCGCCGATGTTCGAGGACCGCGCTGTCGCCGGCGTGCAAGGCGGCTTTCCGCAGATCCCCGCTCTGGTCGAGCGCGGCAAGAAGCGCTTTGCCCGCTTTCTCACGTTTTGGGATCGACAGCTCGCCGGCAACGCGTTCATCGCCGGCGCGCATTTCAGCATCGCCGACATCACGTCCTTCATCGCCGTCGAGTTCGCCACCCGCGCCGAAATTACGATTCCGAGCGAATGTAGAAACGTGGCGCGCTGGCACGAGAGCATCGCCAGCCGGCCGAGCGCCAAGGCTTAGGGTGACCTTGCACGGGTTCGTAGTCCAAGTGTGCGCCGCGCCTGGGCGCCGTCGATGAACAGCGCGCAGACAGATGCCGCTCGGGCCCGCGGCGAGCGGGATAGTTCGGCGGCTCCTATCGCATCACGCCGCTGGCTGATCTTGCTGTTGGTGCAAGTGTCCACTTTGATGTTCGGCATGGCGATAACCGCCACCAACGTGGTCGTGCCGCAGATCCGGGGCACCTTGTCGCTGACGCAAGACGAGGCGGCCTGGATCGTCACGTTGTTTCTCGTCGCGGCAGCCGTTGCCACGCCCTCGACGGGCTGGCTCGCGGGTCGGCTGGGTTGGCGGCGCTTTATGGTCTCGGCGTTGATCGGCTTCACGCTGTCCTCGCTCGCCTGCGGCTTGGCCGGCTCTTTCGAAGCCTTGCTGGTTGCGCGCGTGGCACAGGGGTTGTTCGGCGCCTCGCTGGTTCCCCTCGGACAAGGTATGTTGCTCTCCACCTTCCCGCGCCATCTGCATCCGCTGGTATTGATGCTGTGGGGAGTCGGCGCGGTCATGGGGCCGACCTTAGGGCCGATATTGGGCGGCATTATCGCGGAGTCGTTTAACTGGCGTTGGGCATTCTTGCTGATGGCGCCGATCGGCGCACTCACTACCCTTATCGCGGTCGTGGCGCTCGGTGATCAGGAGCGCGGCACCTCGGGGCGGTTCGGCACGATCGGCTTTCTTGCGCTGGCGGTGAGCATGAGCTGCGCGCAACTGATGATGGACCGCGGTCATCGCTTGGACTGGTTCGATTCGTTCGAAATCAGCGGGGAGGCGATGCTGGCCGCGGCGGGTATGTGCATTTTCATCGCGCACACGGCCTATAGTCGCACTCCGTTTCTCAATCCGAGCGTGTTCCGCGACCGAAATTTCAGCCTGGGAATCGTGACCGCATTCATCATGGGCGCGCTGAGCTACACCCCGATCGTGCTGTTTCCGACCCTGCTGCAGGAGTTGCGGCATTATCCGGACTCGATGGTCGGCTATCTGATGTCCGCGCGCGGCTTGGGCAATCTGTTCAGTTTCATGGTCGTCGTGCGATTCACTCACTACAACGCGCGTCTTGCGCTGGCGGTGGGCTTGCTGTTGCAAGCCTGGGCGGGCTGGCAGATGAGCTTGCTCGACATCAATATGACCGACTTCGACGTATTCTGGACAAACCTGGTACAGGGTTTCGGCTTCGGACTCGCGTATACGCCGATGACGGTGCTGGCGTTTTCCACCCTACCCAGCTCGCTCGTCGTGCAAGCTTCTTCGGTGTTCAACTTGATGCGCAATTTCGGCAGCAGCTTGTTCATCTCCTTGAGCATCTTGGTGCTGGTGCGATCCACCGCCGAGAACTATGCCGGATTGACCCTAGCGGCCTCGCCATTGAACAAGGTGCTGCGCTACCCCGCCCTGGTCGGCAGCTGGGCGTGGGACAGCACAAAGAGCCTCGCCGCGCTCAGCGTGGAGATGCAGCACCAGGCGTCCATGGGCGGGTACTTGAACGCATTCACCCTTTTCACGGTTGCCGCCTTGCTTGCGCTGCCGGTTGTGTGGCTGTTTCGCGATCCTCACCGCACCTAGGCGCGGCGACTGCGCCGCGCATGCACTCCCCCCAGAGCGCGCTGTCAAGTTCCGTCGCAGCGGGACGAAGCCGCGCCAACCTGCTAAGCGCTTGATGCACAACGTCATCGCGCGGCGCGCCTAAGCGGCACGCGCCTTGCCAAAGGGATGGTCGCGCACTCGGTGCGCACCTTGGCACCCAAACCTCTGAGGAGGCACACGATGAACATCCGATTCCGCTGCCCGCAGCCCTTGCCCGCGTTGGCGGCATTTGTCTGGTTTCTGTCCATGTTGTTCACCGGAATGCGCGCGAGCGCGACCACGATCCAACCGCCCGCCCCAGCGCCGTATGTGACCTTGGCCACGCTGGCGGTTGGTGACGGTCCTTACACCTTCGCGGTGAACGCAGCCAATAACCGCGTATTCGTCACCAGCCGCGTCAGCAACAGCCTCACGGTGATCGACGGCGCGAGTAGTGCCGTGGTCAAGACCATCGCGGTGGGCAGCGGGCCGCGGGCCGTCGCGCTCAACCCTGCGACGGGCCGCATCTATGTCGCCAACGCCGACAGCGGCAACCTCAGCGTGATCGACGGCACGACCTATCGCGTGACGCCGGTCGCGACCGGCAGCCTGCCGTGTGCGGTGGCGGTCAACGCCACGACCGGCAAGGCCTACGTTACCAACGCGCTTAGCAACAACCTCGCCGTCGTGGATTCAAACAATCGCGTGAGCTTGGTGGCGACCGGCTCGGTGCCCTGCGCGTTGGCGTTGAATGCGGTCTCCAACAAGATCTACGTGGCGAACGTCGGCAGCCGCAGCGTGACGGTAGTAGACGGCGCGACCAGCGCCACTTCGACGGTCGCACTGGACGACGTGCCGGGCGCGATCGCGGTCAATCCGATCACCAACAAGATTTATGTCACACAGCCCGCCAAGATCGTCGCCATCGACGGCTCGAGCTTGCAGACGAGTTCGATTACGACCGCGCCCAACCCGTCCTTTATCGGGATCAACCCGGTGACCAACAAGATCTACGTCACGCACCTCACTCACGGCGTGAGCGTGATCGACGGCGCGACGCATGCAGTCACTGCGACGAGTGCCGGTGTAAACGGCGGCGTGGCGATCGACACGGCGGCGAACCGCATCTACGTCACCAACCGTGCCAGCAACACGGTCGAGCGAATAACAGGTGACGACAACGCGATCTTGACCGTAGCAAGCGACACGAATGCAAGCGCGCTGGCCGTCAATCCCGTCTCGGGCAAGCTTTACGTGGCAAAGGATAGCAGCCGCAGCGTCGCTGTTATCGACGGCGGCATTCGTTTCAGCCATGTCGAGATCGGCAGGTCGTCGGCCATCGCCGTCGATCCGGCCAGCAATCGAGCCTACGTCGCGGTCTGCAATAGCAATTCGGTCGTCGTCCTCGACCCGGTCGATGACGCGCCGACATCGGTGCCGGTCGGTGGATGTCCGTTGGATCTGGCGGTCAACCCGACCAGCAACAAGATTTACGTGGCGAACAGCGCGAGCAACGACGTGAGCGTGATCGATGGGCGCAACCTCAGCGTGAGCCGCATCGCGGCCGGAATCAGGCCGCTCGCCATCGCAGTGAACGCGATCACGAACAAGATCTATGTCGCCAACAGCGGCAGCAACAGCGTGACCGTGATAGATGGTCTCAACAACGGCACGATCAGCGTACCGGTGGGCTCCAATCCTTTCTCGGTCGCGGTCAATCGCGGGGGCAGCAAAGTCTACGTGGTCGACATCGCCGGCACGATCACCGTGATCGACGGCGCGACCAACGCCAGCACCGTCATCGACCCCGGTCTTGGGGCGAACTTCTGCTGTTTCTCCGCGTTGGCGATCAACGCGGTGACGAACAAGGTCTACGCCGTCAACCAAGGCGCCAGCGCCGTCACCGTGATAGACGGGACGACCAACGCCTTTGTCAATATCTCCACGCGGGTGGCGGGCGTGTTCCCGCGCGCCGTCGCGGTGAACTCGAATACCAACACGATCTACCTCGCCGTGAGCGCCGGCTTCGCCGATAGCACGGCCAGCGCGCCGAGTGGGATCATGGTGCTGGACGGACGCAATCACGCCGTCACCACCCTCGCACTCGGCTCGTTTCCGCATGCGGTCGCGATCAATCCCGCATCGAATCGTCTCTACGTCAAGCGGATTGCCAGCGAGTCGATCCTGGCGCTCGACGCGGCGACTAGTGCCACGCTCTTCAAGAGCGGCTTCGGCGACCTTACGCCCGCGCTGGCAGTCAACCCGGCGAACGGCAAAGTGTATATCGGCGATGTATCGGGTGTGCTGGTGGTGAGCGAGCGGCCCGTCGATCGCACGCCGCTGAAAGCCGCGATCACGCCGCTGGTGGATCACGTCACCGCGGACGCGCGTCAGAAGTTCGCTGCCAGAGCGACCAGCGGTTATGCGCCGATCACGCCAAAGCCGCGACGCCTGTTCTATCAGATCGACACGCTGCAAGGGCCGTGGAAGAGCGTGACTCAGACCGGCGTCGCCTCCAACCCGACGACGTTCTCCGCTGTCCCGACGCCGCTGTCGGCGGGCCCGCACACGCTTTACGCCTATGCGGCGGACGACCTGGGCGGCGCGATGGATTTCGCCAACACGGGCGACCCCGTTCTCGGCGCGCTAAGCGCGTACGCCTTCACGGTGTTCCCGCACGCGGCCGACTGCACTCGCATCGGGCCGAACGCGAACCTGGCGGGCTGCGACTTGTCGGGACGGGATCTCACTCGCGCCGACCTGCGCGGCGCAGACCTAGCGAACGCCAACCTCTCCGGCGCGTTGCTGAGCCGCGCGAATCTCACCGGCGCGAGTCTGGCGGGAGCGAATCTCCGCAATGCTCAACTCGCCTCAGCCGTGCTGATCAACGCCGATCTCACCTCTGCCGATCTCTCCTTCGCCGATCTAAGCCTGGCGGGCGTGCGTGGCGTGTCGGTAGGGGCGATCGTCCTGACCGGCGCGAAGTGCCCGAACGGTCAGTCGGCGGGAGGAGTGCTGGTCCCCGGCCTCGGCAGCTGCAGCGGGCAAGGGTTTCCGTAAATCGGGGGTAGCCCCAAGAGGCATCCGCTCCCGCGGCGCGCACGCGCCGCGGTGCGTCATTGAATCATGCGCGGCAGCCAGAGCGAAATCTGCGGCCACAGCAGCACGGCGAGCAGACATAGGATCTGGATGATCATGAACTCGCCCATGCCGCGGTAGATCGTCGACAAGCTCCACTGCGGCATGACGTTCTTCAAGTAATAGGCCGACATCGCCACCGGGGGACTGAGAAACGCGGTCTGCAGATTGATGGCGGTGAGCGCGCCGAACCAGATCATCAGCTCCTGTGGCCCCAGTCCGAGTTGGAGCTTCTGCACGACGGGCAGCACGATAGGCACGAACACCAAAACGATCGCCGGCCACTCGAACGGCCACCCGAGCACGAAGATCAATGCCATCACCAGGATCAACTTGCCCCAGTCGGGCAACGGCACACCGGAGAGCGCGTTGGTGATGAGATCGGTAGCGCCGAGCTTGGTGAACACCGCGCCGAAAACATTCGACGACACGGCCAAGAACAGCACCATGCTCGAAGTGATCACCGTGGAGATCGCCGCGCTCTTGAGTGCCTTGAAGGAAAGTCTGCGATATAGCGCCGCCAGCACAGTGGCGCCGAACGCTCCGCAAGAGGCCGCTTCGGTCGGCGTCGCCAGGCCGGCTAAGATCGTCCCGAGCGTGAAGCCGATCAACGCCGCCAGCGGCACCACCCCGATCAACAGTTCGCGCGCCAATTCGATCTTGCTCGTGACTCGCTCTTCCTTCGGTACGGCGGGTCCGAGCTCCGGCCGTAGGTGGCTGCGCACCAAGCAGTAGAGAATGTAGAGCAACGCCAGCAAGAAGCCCGGGCCGAACGCCGCGGCATACAGCAGGTTCACCGGCACGCCGATGGTCGGCCCCATCACCACCAACATGACGCTCGGCGGGATGAGTATGCCCAAGGTTCCGCCCGCCGCGATCGCGCCGGCGGAGAGCTTTGGGTCGTAACCGGTTCGCACCATGACGGGTCCTGCCATGATGCCGAGCACGGTGACAGCCGCGCCGACGATGCCGGTTGCCATAGCGAAGATCGTCGCGGTCAAAATGACGGACAAGTAGAGCGATCCGCGCAACGGCGCCAGCAGATTGCGCATCGCCAGGAACAAGCGCTCCATCAGGCCCGCTTGCTCCGCCATGAAGCCCATGAAGATGTACAGCGGCACCGCGGGCAAGATGTCGTCTTTCATCATGCCCCACACCTGCAAGTAGGCGAGATGGAACGTGAGCGTGGTGCCCAGCC